>NZ_CDRRQU010000001.1:0-108719 GCF_977044495.1 Cetobacterium sp.
AAAAATAAACTGATTTTTGGTTATTTTTTATAATATATATTTTTAATAATTTTTACTTCATCTAAATAAAAACAGTATCTTTTATTTTAAGTATTTTGATTTTTTAATAAATAAATTTTAAAAAAAAATTTATCTATTGTTATTTTTTCTAAATATACTTTTAAAAAAAATAAAATATAACTTTTTTATTTTTTAATCTTTTTTCAACCTATTAAAAGTTTATTTTTAATAAAATTTATTTTTTTGCTAATGTTTCTAATTATAAAAGGGCATGAAAATTCACACCCTTTTAAAATAATATTAAATCGTATATATCCTGTATTCTATATGGACTAGGAAGCTTTATTTTCAAATTTTCCCAAACTTTCGAAAAAGTTTCTTGATCCATATCCTTTATCTGGTTATATGCTTGAGATTTGTATAAAATATCCTCTCCACATTTCTTTATTGCATTTAAAATTTGAGATTTTATCTTTTTATAATTTATATCTGTTATTACAATTAAACTATAGTAATCAGCCAGCAGTTCTCTTTCAACACAATATTCGAATGTCAGCACTTTTCTTACAATTGTTCCTAGATAAGCAATCGATAAATTTTTGCTAAACATTCCACATCTCTCACCATCAACTTCAAGAAAAGGTAGAAATATATCTTGATAATGATAATCTTGAACTGATTTTGTAAAAAATAAAAAACTAGAAAAAATCGTCTTCTTTCTTACCTCTTTCTTTAAAAAACTTTTATCAACTTGGTAAACAGCTCCAACATGTGGAAAAAGGGAAACTGTCAAATCTTCTGAGTGGCAAAAATTAACTATATTTTCTTCATACGCCTTATTTGCTTTAATTTTTCTGATAAAATAATCTGCTTGAAAAAGCTCATTAGCTAAATTATCCACTTTAAACAAGGCATTAAAAACTCTATTATTGTCTAATAGAGTATTTTTTGTATCATTTGATAGTTTACTCAGTAAATTTTCAAATCTTGTGCTTTTTACAAAATTTTTTATAAACCCCTCATCTATTTGAGGTGATATCTCAATATTGCTCTCTATTAATAGAGTATTACTATCCTTTATTACCTTCCCTTTTTTTAGTTCCTTTAAGAAAAATGATAAGTACTCATTCTTAAATTCAACAAAATACTGTTTTTCAATATCATCCAAATTAAGCTTATCTAAAATTTTGTCATAATTGAAAAAATCTAGAAGATTTATAATTCCGTCTCTATTTATTCCTACAGCATTCCAAGTGCACGTATATGGTATAAATCCTCTCTCCTTATCAACCATAATACTTACAAATTGAGCAATTCCACCACCTAAAGAATGACCCGTTATAGATATTTTTTCTTTAGAAATCTTAAACTCATCATAAATTTTATTAAATACTTCCAATCCATTATAAAATTGTACCGGTTTTACACCTAATCCTATTTTCAAATCATTTTCTATAAAATCTTTATAGGCATCCTCTATAGGATATTTTTCACTTCCTCTATAGGATATTACATACTTGTCGTATTTAATATTTCTGAACACTACACTATAAAACCCTGTTGAGTCCCTTTCTAAATCGGAAGCTCTTTTGCTTTCTACATAAAATATCTCCCAATTTTGAAGAATGTCTTTAAAAAAATCATAAAATAAATGTCTAGTACTTGAATTTGAAAAATAAAATCCATTGCTATCTAGCTTTAATGAGTTATTCTCTCTATAAATTTGATCTAAATTTTTTTTATAATCCTCTTGAGAAAAATTACAGTAAGAGAGTACACTAAGCAATAGATAATCTTTAGCTCTTTGCATTACATACACCTCCTAATATTTTAAACTTTTAATAGGGATAAAAAAAGATATGTAACACCCATTCCTATTGCCGCACCTATTATGGTTTCCAAAACTGTGTGTATCTTCCCCTCTACCCTTGATTGTAAAACTAAAATTAAAAGAAATAAAGAAAGATAAAATACTCTGACATTGTGTGTCAGAAAGAATATTCCCATAAAAAGTGCTCCACCAAGAGCACTATGTCCACTAGGAATTCCTCCTCTTAAAGGAGTCCCCTTCTTAAAAATACTTTTAATCGCTATTACCAGTATCACTATAAATATAGTTATAAAGATGATAACATTTGCATAAGACTCCTTTAATAAATCAAAAAAATTAGCAAACTCACCCGCTATTCTTTTATGAAAAACCAAATATCCTACTATTAAAGCATTACTGGCTGCTATAAATACAGCACCTGCACCAACATCTTTAGCTCTCTTAGCTAAAATATTATATTCTGGTGAAACTAAATCTACAAAACTTTCTATAGCTGTATTTAAAAGTTCTGTTGCTAAAACAAGGGACATACTGATTGATAACACAATTAACTCCATTCTACTAACACCTAGAAAAATTGAGATCATCAAAACTAATATTGTACAAAATGCATGAAATTTCATATTTCTTTCTGTCCTAATAGTCTCTATTATTCCTTCTATTGCTACGTTAAAACTTTGTGTTATGTCTTGCTTACTTCCCTTTCGCTTCATCAGCTCCTCCTTAATCTCTCGTATGACCAAATCTCCCTAAAATCTCTTCTTCTCTGGCTCTCATCTCTTTTTTATCCTCGTCTTCTATATGATCATATCCTAATAGATGTAATATTCCATGTGTTAAAACATAAAAAAACTCTCTTCTAAATGAGTGATTATACTCATTACACTGTTCTTCAACTCTTTCTAAAGATATCACTATATCTCCTAATGTATCATATGGACCAATCATATAATCATCCGTTTCATGATATGCAAAAGATATCACATCTGTGGGGCGATCTTTTTCTCTAAACTCTCTATTTATTCTTTGAATCTCCTCATTTCCAACTAGTGCCACAGATATATACACAGGCTTCTCAGAATCAAATTCATCATTTAATACCTCGTAGATATATTCTTTTACCTCTTCCTCATTTATAAGCTCATTATACCCTTCTATTTCTAAAGAAAAATCTAATACTACTTCCATGCCAACTCCTTTTTTATTTTTGTCCTGGATATTTTATTCTTACATGATGAATACTCATTAAAACCTTTGTAAACGTTTTAATAATTATCTCTATCTCTTTAAATGTCAACGCTGCTTCGGATAATTGATTGTCCTCTATTTTTGAATTAATTATCTTTCTTAACATATTTTCTATCGTTATTGGAGTTTTTTCGTCTAATGACCTTACAGCCGCTTCTATAGAATCCGCTAACATAATTATAGCTGACTCTTTACTTCTTGGAATAGGACCTCCATATTTAAAATCCTCCTCTATCACAGTTGGATCCAATTGCTTTGCCTTGTTATAAAAATATGCTAACATTGTTGTCCCCTGATGTTCAAACATAACATCCCTAATCTCTCTTGGAATTTTATACTCTCTTCCCAACTCATTTCCATCCTTGGTATGAGATGTTATTATTAAAGTACTTAAAAATGGAGAAATTTTTGAGTGCGGATTTTCTCCTCCCTCTTGGTTTTCTACGTAAAACTTAGGTCTTTTCATCTTTCCTATATCATGATAATATGACGCTACTCTAGCAAAGATAGCATTTGCACCAATTGCCTCTGCCGCTGCTTCAGACAATGTTGCAACCATCATTGAATGATGGAATGTTCCTGGTGCTTTCATAGATAACAGTTTAAGTAAAGGATGGGATAAATCTCCCAGTTCTAAAAGTCTAAATGTTGTTAAGATGTTAAATGTTCTCTCAAAATATGGTAAAGCGGCTATAGCCAACATTCCTGAAAGTAAACCTGAAATAACTATCTCCCCACTTTGTAATACAACTAAGTTTTGCTCTCTTCCTATAAAATAAGTCAGTAATAGATATAGGAAGAATTTAGTTACTGCTAACTTCATTCCTAAAGCTATTAACTCCTGTCTTGTTGTCACCTTTTCTATTAAATAGGATCCCATTAAACAAACTAAAAAAGTTACGATAACAAATACAGGGTCATAACCGATAATAGGAAATAAATAAGTCATTGCCATCACTGCCGCTAAAAAGGCAAAATCTTTAGCAAAAAGTATGACCATTAAAAAATACATTGTGTCAAATGGAACAAAATATATATGGTCAGGTTTTGTAAATCTATAAACTAAAAAACTTATCGTATATATTAAAAATAAGCTTCTATAGATACTTTTATTCAATATATTTTTTTTAAATTTATTTACTAACAGTGGATAAAAGATAACTGTTAAAATAATTACATACAAAAAATTTGCCACTGAAAAACCTAGCCCTCTGTTATAAGAATAAATTCCAACAGCTTCTAAGAGTTTAGCTCTACTTTCAGTTATTATATCCCCTTTTTTAACAAGTAAAGTTCCTGCCTTTATATCTAAAATCTGATCATCTATTTGTAGTATCTTTTCAGCGATAGAGTTCTTAGTCTTTGTTTCATCATATATATAATTTGCAGTTAAAAAATTTTCCACAATTTTTTTATCAAATTCCGGAAGCTCTAAAAATAATTCATCATTTGGAGGTGATATTGTTAAACTTCCTTTTTCTCTTATAATTCCTGTTGCATACGCTTTTGTTAAAAAACCAATAACTCTTTCTTTTGTTTCTAGCAACTCTTTTTTATTTAGTTGTGTTAACTCCGCTATTAATTTCGGAGGTAACTGTTTACCTATTATATCCTCAACTCTATCTAAATATAATTTATTTTTTATGAAATTTTTCTTTAAAATCTCATCAAAAAGATACTCTGCTCCTGATATATAGACTGTTCCCGCCTGAGGTACATATATATATTCTTTTTTAGAATTTTCCATAAGATTTTTTATAATATCCTGTTTCTTATCTCTATCATTAAAAAGAATACTTTTAGGTGAATAAATATCATTTATTGCAACATCACCTACATCATATTTTTGTCTGTTAATTATATAGCCACTTTTTGAACTAATAACTATTACCATTATCATTAAAATTAGATAAAAAATCTTTTCTCTTAAGTGATAATCCTTAGTGTACAATTCAGCATCGTCCGCATTTTTCTTATTAATCTTAAAAGTTAAACTTAGACCAAATAGCTCAATTTTCTTCATATTGGTTACTCCTTTTGGGTTTTAGAAATATCTTTTAAAATCTCTTCTTTACTTAATATCTTTATATTTTTAGTAGGAATAGCATCTTTAAAATATTTTCCATAACTTTTCGTTATTACTCTATTGTCTAATATTGTAACAATCCCTTTATCATTTTTACTTCTAATCAGCCTTCCAATTCCTTGCTTAAATTTAATCACAGATTCTGGAATTTGATACTCTACAAAAGCATTTTTATTTTGTTGTGTTATATTTTCAATTATTGCCTCTGTCACTGGATCACTTGGAACCTTAAATGGCAATTTTATTAAAACCACCGAACTCAATTGTTCTCCTTTTATATCTACACCTTCCCAAAATGAATCTGTCCCAAATAAAACAGGATTTTTTATATTCTTGTATAAATTTACAAGTTGAGTTCTCGGTGCCTGTCCCTGAATTAAGAGATTCAAGCCTGCATCTTCTAACTCATCTTTTATCATATAATACATATAATTTAGGGTAGTGTATGAGGTAAATAGTATAAAACATTTTCCCGAAGTTTTCAATACCAAATTTTTTAAAAAATCTTTGATACTGTCAATAAATTTAGGATCACTTGGATTTAATAAATCTTTAGGTAAATATACTGTCATTTGATTATTATAATCAAATGGAGAGTGTATAACTTTCTCCAAAGTTTTTTCCTTTAGTCCAATGCTTTCTTTAAAATAAGAAAAATCCTCTCCTATTGCTATTGTTGCAGATGTAAAAATCATCTGTTTTAAATTTATATACAAGTTCTTATCCAACTCTCCATCTATTTTTAAAGGTGTAGCAACTAATTTGGAATTACTCTTTTTTCCATTCACTTCGACCCAATATATAAATTTATCATCATCTAATAAATTTATAAATTTTAGATTTTCAAAAAAGCTATCTAATCTGTCTATGTATCTAGAAAAATCACTTATATAACCCTCTTTATCCTCTATATCTTTAATTTTTCCCAAAATTGTTCTAACCTTCTTTAAATAAGATGATAAATCAACGATAAACTCATCTTTTAAATTATCCAATTGATTATAAAAAATAGCTTTCTCAAACTCATTCTTTTTTAGTCTATAAGTCACACTGCTCATCTGTCCCCTAGAAAAAACCTCAATTATAAAATTAAAATACGCTCTTCCTGAGTTAAATAGATTCCTATGCCTTAACTTTATATCATTCTCTAAATCTGACTCAATTCCTTTTTTTCCTTCATAATCACAGTTTTTCAAATAGTTTATGAAGATATCTAAACTTCCTGTACCTCTTTTTTTATTTTTTTCCATTGTATAGATTTGATTCATAGTCTTAGTAAAACCATATTTAGAAATTTCATATGAAAAATAATCTCTTGCAACTTTTTCTACATTATGAGCCTCATCAAAAACAGCTAATTCATACTCTGGTAAAATTGAATACTCTGTATTAAATCCAATCTCCTTTCTTATTGCTAAATCAGAAAAATACATATGATGATTAGTGATTAAAATATCCGCTTTCTTTTTTTCGTCCCTTGCCTTTAAAAAATAACACTCTGATTTGAAGGCACATTTGTTTCCGGCACACATATCACTTTCACTTTGAAAATGCTCCCAAATCGAATAATCTACTTCAAATGGAAGTTCAGCTTTATCTCCCGTTTCTGTTTTCCCTCCCCATTTTACTACCTCTTTAAATTGGGATTTTTGACTTTGACTATATTCTTCAAAATCAACAATATCGCCTGTAGCTACGTTATGTAACTTCCTATTACATAAATAATTTCCTCTTCCCTTAACTAAAACATAATTGAAGTCTCCTTGAATAACTTTTTTAGCTATTGGAATATCTTTATTTAAAAGTTGCTCCTGTAAGTTTATTGTATTGGTACTGATTACAACTCTTTTTTTATTCTTAATACTCCACTCTATCGCAGGAATTAAATAACCTAGTGTTTTTCCTGTACCTGTACCTGCTTCAACAATTACTTTTGTTTCTGTATTTAAACCTCTTTCAATAACTTCAGCCATCTCTAACTGTTCATTTCTATATTCAAACTCTTTAAATACATTCGCCAAGAGTCCCTTTTTTTCAAAATAAGGTTTTATATCTATCTTTATATTTTTCTTTTGAACCAATTCAACTATAATATATATATTCGATACATCATTATCTACTATGTAGGATCCACCATCTAATTTATTCGAATATATAGCAGCAATTTCTACATCTGGATCAGATGGATATAAGTGCCCTGATGGATGATTGTGAATAATCACTTCACCTTTTCTCATTGCTTTTAATATAGCCGGTACTGAGTACTTATTACCTCTAGCTAATACTTCGACTTCTGTCACTACTCCTTCTTCATTCGGAATCCCTCTGAAAAATACTTCGTTTCCATCGACTTTATTTATCTCTAGCCTCATTTTCTCCCTAGCATCTAAAGATATTTTTTCTTCTATATTCATTCTTATCCTTTCTTTATCTCTTATATTCTCACTACAATATAATACTCTTTTTTTGAAAAAATATAAATTATTTTTTTATTTATCTTCTTTTTTTCTGATAAATATGTTAAAATGTTTTAGGTCCATTGTAAATATTGTGTCTCTTTTTATGCTTACCTGTCAAATTAAAATACTAATACTGAGTACGATATTCATATTGACATAAATCATTATTTATGTTATTATGCTATGAAAATTTTATTTAAAATTAAGGGAGGTTTTTGATTTGGCACATTCAAAATCAGCAAAAAAGAGAGTTTTAGTAGCAGAGAGAAACAGGGAGAGAAATCAAGCTGTAAAATCTAGAGTAAAAACAATGCTTAAAAAAGTTTTAGTAGCAGTAGAAACTAAAGAGGTTGAAGCTGCAAATGCTGCTTTATCAGTAGCTTATAAAGAGTTAGATAAAGCTGTAAGCAAGGGAGTTATGAAAAAAAATACAGCATCTAGAAGAAAAGCTAGATTAGCTGCAAAAGTTAACGCTTTATAATCATGCTATTAAGATAAAACTGGGGATATCCCCAGTTTTATTTTTATTGTAAGGAGGATTTATGATTAAACTTATTGTTTTAGATGTTGATGGAACTCTTACTGATGGAAAACTTTATATATCAAACTTTGGTGATGAAATGAAGGCTTTTAATGTTAAAGATGGTCTGGGTATAACTCAGGCAATCTCTCAGGGTAAGCAGATTGCTATTATAACAGGAAAAACTTCACAAATAGTCACTAAACGTTGCCAAGAACTTGGAATAAAGGAAATTCACCAAGGAATTAAAAACAAAATAGAAACTCTTGATTCAATATTGAAGAAGTATTCTATTTCTTATGAAAATGTCGCTTACATGGGTGACGACTTAATTGATTTAGCAGTTATGAAAAAATGTAAACTAACTGGTGCTCCTAAAGATTCCGTTAAAGAGATTCTTAATATCTCCGATTTTATTTCAACTAAAACTGGAGGTAATGGGGCTGTTAGAGAATTTATAGAGTATATTCTAAAAAAAGAAAATCTGTGGGAAAACGTGGTAAATCATTTTGTTCCTACAGAACAATAAAAAATAGCTGAAATTCAGCTATTTTTTTGTAAATATAGTACATGATAAATATGAAGTTATTGGCACTGCAACTAAAATTCCTATACTTCCTGCAAAAGCTCTTACAATATCAGCTGCTACCGATTCAAAGTTTAAAATTCTGATTAAGGGAAACTCTTCTTTCTGTAAATATATAAACAATGTTGATAATATTCCACTACCTATATATGCCAATATCAACGTGTTCACCATTGTCCCTATAATATCCTCTCCTATTCGCATCCCAGATTCAAAGAGATCTTTTTTTACTATGTCTCTGTTTCTATTTTTCAACTCCGTAAGAGCAGATGCTATCGACATGGACACATCCATGACCGCTCCCATACTTCCTAATATAACTCCAGCAGATATTATCTCTCTAATTTTTATGCCTTGAAGCAGTGCTGAGTAATTTAATGCTTCTACCGAGACAAACCCTGTCATAGCCATTTTATATGAAAAATACATTGACACTATTCCAGCTATTATCACTCCTATAACAGCTCCCAATATAGCAACCAATCCTTTTTGTGAAAATCCTGTAGTTAAAAATATTGTAACTATTGAACATAGTAGCGCACATCCTGTCGAAGCCAAAATAGGTGAATACCCCTTTGATATCAGTGGCAAAAAAATATTATATATTATTCCTACTACAATTATTAAAGATATAATAGCTTTTACCCCTTTATATTTTGCTATTACAACTGTCAATAAAATAAATATCCCTACAATAAAAAATATGGAGTCTCTTTTATCTATATCCACTATATAGTATGTATCATTATTGGAATCTCCAATCTCTTTATACAGTACTACATCCTGATTCTCTCTTATAAAAATATTATATGCTTTTTCTAAATAAATTGGAGACTGAATTAAAACTTCCTTTCCTTTATCTTCTCCCTCCAAAATTTTTACTCTATATTCCTCAATCTCTTTTATTCCATCTTGTTCATTGTATCCACTTTTTTTTATATTTTCTAAATATAAAATTTTACCTTTTACATATTCCTCTTGCTCCTCTCTATCAGAGTAATTTAAGTCTTGAGAGAATATCCCCACAGAAAACATTATCAAAAATAATACAAAAAATTTTTTCATATACCCTTTCCTTTTCTCCAGCTATAAAAAAAACGAGGAAAGCTTCCTCGTTTTATTATTACTTTCTGATTCCTAATTTAGCAATAAGAGCTCTATATCCTTCGATATCTTTGCTCATCAAGTAGCTTAAAAGTCTCTTTCTCTTTCCAACCATTTTTAATAGACCTAATCTTGAGTGAAAATCCTTCTTGTGAGTTCTTAAGTGATTAGTTAAGTGGTTGATTTGTGCAGTTAAGATAGCAATTTGAACCTCTGTAGATCCTGTATCCTTTGCATCTTTTCCGTAAGCATTGATGATTTCTGCTTTGTTTATAGCCATTTTATGTCCTCCTGAATATTTAATATCTAAGCCAAGGTTTACGGGGCTTAATCGTAAATCCTAGCATAGATTATTGTTATTATAACATAATATATTATTTTAGTAAAGCCTAATTTTGGGGCTGACTATCCTTTTGTTCTTCTAAAACTGATTGAGAAGCTTTTTGTTTTAATTCTTCTCTCAATTTATTTTCTTCTTCCTTTAAATCAGCTAATTTCTCTTCGATTCTCTTTTCCTCTTCTAATCTCTCAACAGTCTTTCCTTTGAGCATCTCATCCAACTCTTCACCTGTTATAGTCTCCAGTCTTAATAATGCTTGAGTTATATTCTCTAATGTCTCTCTATTTTCAGTTAGAATCTCTTTAGCTCTATCATATGCAGTCATTACCAATCTTCTTATTTCATCGTCAATCTCTTTTGATGTTGTTTCACCATAGAGCTTTTGCTGGAACATATCGCCATCACGAGTAGCATCTAACATTATTGGTCCAAATTTATCACTCATACCATATTTAGTTACCATGGCATGAGCTAGACCTGTAGCTCTTTCTATATCATTGCTAGCACCTGTTGTTATATCACCAAAGACTACCTCTTCAGATGCTCTTCCTCCTAAAAGAGTTACAAGTTCAGATAAAAATTCATTTTTAGATTTTAAATATCGATCCTCTGTTGGAAGTGTCATTGTATATCCAAGAGCTGCCATTCCTCTTGGAATTATTGTAACCTTATGAACTGGTTCTGTATGTGGTGATAATCTTTGAGTCATAGCGTGACCTACCTCATGATATGCAACTATTATTCTCTCTTTTTGAACTGCCATTCTCGATTTTCTCTCCGGTCCTATTGTTACTTTTTCCGAAGCTTCTTCTAAATCTGACATATTTATCTCATCTCTTCCAGCTCTTGCGGCTAATATTGCAGCTTCATTTAGCATATTCGCAATATCTGCCCCTACAAATCCAGGTGTTTTTCTAGCTATTACATCAAAGTCCACATCAGACGCAAACTTTTTATTTCTTGAATGCACTCTTAAAATAGCTTCTCTACCCTTTATATCTGGTCTATCAACGACTACTTGTCTATCAAATCTTCCCGGTCTCATCAAAGCTTTATCTAAAATTTCAGGTCTATTTGTTGCTGCTAAAACAATTATTGTTTCATCAGTTCCAAAACCATCCATTTCTACTAGAAGTTGGTTAAGTGTTTGTTCCCTTTCATCATTTCCGCCACCTTGACCACTTCCTCTTTTTCTACCCACTGCATCAATTTCATCTATAAAAATTATACATGGAGAATTTTTTCTAGCCTTAGAAAATAAATCTCTAACTCTTGAAGCTCCAACTCCTACAAACATCTCTACGAACTCTGATCCTGACATGTTGAAGAATGGAACTCCTGCTTCACCAGCTACAGCTTTAGCTAAAAGTGTTTTTCCTGTTCCCGGAGCACCCAATAATAAAACTCCCTTTGGAATTTTAGCTCCTAAATTTTTAAATTTATCAGGTTCTTTTAAAAACTGAACAACCTCTTCTAATTCGACTTTTGCTTCGTCTATACCTGCTACATCCGCAAAAGTAATCTGGGACACATTCTCTCCATTTTCTTTAGCCTTAGATTTCCCCATATTAAAAATTTGTGGTCCTCCACTGCTTCCTTTATTCATTTTATTAAGCATGAAAATCCAAATTCCAATCAACAATAACATTGGGAACCAAGATACCAACATATTTAATAAGAATGGCAGTTCCTGCGGTGGTAAAGACTGAATTTGAATATTTTTACTCTCTATCAAATCAACTAGCTGTAAATCTCCTCCTAGCCTATCAGTAATCATCCTAGCCTTTATAGCAGATGCATCTTTATCAGCGGTATATCCATATATATATCCTTCTCTTTCATCCACTCTAACTATTTTACTATCTTTAACGTCTTGTAAAAAATCCGTATAACTTACGACTTTCACATTTGTTGTATCTGATTTAGAAAACATTGTTGGAAGTGATAGAATTATCGTCACTATGAACAGCAACATTACAAATCCCTTTAAATTGAACTTACCACCCAATTCTCTTGGATCATTTGAATCTTTATCCTGTTTTCCTTTATCTATGCCCTCTTTTAGTTTTTCTTTTATTTTTCTTTTTCTTTCTTCCAGCTCTTCTTTTTGCTTTTCCTCATCCGATTTTTTGTCATTGTCTTTATCAGCTTCATCATCATCGCTTCCATCTTTTTTTGGCTCCTCTTCAATGAAGTTATACAATGCCATTTTTTCATTATCTTCTCTATTCTTCATCTTGCCTCCTTATGATTAGCTTAATTCCCTTTTTATTTTCTTCACCCTTAAAACTTTCACTCTTTTTTACGCCCGAAGCCCAAACAATTTCACTGTCCTTCACTACTAATGGTATCTCTCCCCTTATATCTTTTGGAATTTTTTCATTTATAAAAATATCTTTCAATTTTTTATACGATTTCATTCCTAAAGGTTTTATTCTATCCCCATCCTTTCTCATTCTAATTTCTATAGTGTCACCTATTTTTAAATTTGTTAAAAATTCATTTTTTCCAAAGCTTCTATTGTCTTCTATAGCTTCTACAATATAATTATTAAACACAGTTTTAAACGGTATTTCTTTCATAAGTACACTACTAATTTTTTCCAACTTATCTTTTTTTTCTTTCTCTATCCAAATATATTTATATTGTTTTTGCAGTATAAACCCTTTTTCTAATTTGATTACTTTACTGCCATTACTATTCAACAAATTTATAATGTTTCCTATTTTTTCTCTTGAACCTTCTAAATTATATTTTTTTAAATATTCATTAATTATCTTTCTTTGAATATATTTCTCTTCTAAATTAATTAACTCTATATTCAAACAGCACCTATTCTCTTTTGACACTTCATATTTTTTTAAATCGACTTTTAATATACTATTTACCTCTTTAATCTCTGAAATTAAATTAAAAATTTTATCCTTAAAATTAATGTTATATCTCTTTTCGATCAAAGGTATTAAATCCAATCTTATGCTATTTCTGGTAAAATCATTTTCAAAATTTGTTTCATCTACCCTATAGTTAATTTTATTTTTATCTAAAAAATCTAAAATAGCGCTTTTATAGATTTCATTAATTGGTCTAATAATATTTTCTCTATTTTGGATTCCTTCTAAACCTTCCAAAGATGAACCTCTAATAAGTCTAAATAGAAATGTTTCGATTTGATCATCTAAATTGTGAGCTATTGCTATCTTATTTCCTGAAATATTCGTTAATATCTCTTTAAAAAACTCATATCTAACAAATCTCCCAGCCTCTTCTAATCCTATATTCTTTTCCCTAGCAACCTTCTCTATTGAAACTCTTTTTACAAAAATTGGTATATTTAGCTTTTCCGCATACTCAATACTAAATTTTTCATCTGTGTCTGAGTTTTCTCCTCTTAATAGATGATTTATATGTGCTAAAACAATTTCAAATTTTATCTCTTTTTTCGCATAATTTAGAGCTTCTAATAAAAATACTGAATCTGGTCCACCTGAAAAACCAAGAACTATTTTATCGCCTTCTCTTACTAATTTTTCATCTTTTATTTTTTTTAAAATTTTTTTTAACATTATTTTATCCTTTAAAACAGTATTTTATAGAATTATACCATATAGAGACTCTTTTTAAAACTCTTTTTACCTCTTATTTTTTAGTTAAAAACTTCAAAAACAACTTTTTTATTTGAATAATTAAAAAAAATTTCAATCTCTTTATTTTTATTATTTAGTACATCATAATTAAATTTTTCAAATTCTGTTTTTTTATATCCCTCTCTAGAGGAAGCAAAACTTTTCTCAACAATTATTTTGTTATATTTTTCTTTATTTTTATTGGAAATGAACCACTCTGGATATACTCCCGGTTTTCCTAAAAGTAGGTAATCTAATTTTAAATACTCTATAAAAATATTTTTTCCTTGAAAATTTTTCTCATCAAAGAATTTAACTAGATGATTAAAAATAGCTACTATCTTATGACCAACTCCTAGAAGATTATTTTCATCATAATATTTTGATATATCTTCAAAAAAATCAAATGGTCTTTTATAATAATTTTTTATTATATATTTTACTGAATACTTAAATTTTTCAGAATTATAGTAATAATCCAACATTTTCTCTATATTTTTTAATTTTATTAATTCATCATATTCTATAAAACAATTTGAAAGTACTTCATATGGAGGAAATTCCATATACTTATATTTATATTTTTCTATCTCTCTCGCTATTTTTGTTCCACTTAAAACTTTTAAAAAACCTAGCTGTATCATCTCAGCATCTAGATTATATACATAATCAAATGAATCTTTAAAAGTTTCATATGTATCATATGGCAATCCAGCTATTAAATCCACATGCAAATGTATATTTTTGGATATCGCTTTGATGTTATTCTTCAATCTTTCCAGCAAATTTCTTCTATTTATACTATTCATTGTCTCTTTATTAATACTTTGAACCCCTATTTCAAATTGAAAGTATCCCTCTGGTACTTTTTTTAAAAAATCTATAATTTCATCATCAAAAATATTAGCATTTATTTCAAAATGAAATGTCACTCCTTCCCTATAATTTTCTAACAAATACTCCCATATTCCTAAATATCTATCTTTCTTTAGGTTATAGGTTCTATCCACAAATTTTACTAGCTCAACTCCAGAATCTAAAAATCTTCGCAAATCACTCTTTACTCGCTCTAAAGATAGGTATCTTACGCCTTTATCTATCGAGGACAAACAATATGAACAACTAAAAGGACATCCTCTACTTGATTCATAATATAATGTTTTTATATTTTCTTTTAACTCTTCATCACTATATGGAAATGGTATAATGTCTAAATTTTCTATTGGAGATTCATCTCCCGAATATATAAACTCATCCTCTTTTAAAAAAGCCACCCCTTTTTGACTTTTATTTTCATTTGTTAAAAAATTTAAAATTACTTTCTCTCCCTCTCCCACTAAAATAAAATCAATAGCTCTATTTTCTATTAGAGATTCTTTTGCATTATAACTAACTTCTGGTCCACCAAGTGTTATCGTTATATCTGGCATTATCTTTTTTAATTCTTTTATAATAGTGAATACATACTCTTTGTTCCAAATATATGTTGAAAAAATATAATGACTCGCTTTTAATCTAAAGAGATCTGCTATTATACTTTGAATATGATTATTTATATTACTTTCGTATAACTCTATATTTAAACTGCTATATTTTTCTACATAATTTTTTAAATATCTAATTGCTAAATTTGTATGAATAAATTGGCTATTTATTCCAACTAAAACTATTTTGTTCATCTTTATATTCTCTCCTAACTGCTTAATCACTTTTTTTGAACTTCTAAGTGTTCTTTATATGTTTTTGTAAATGTATGTCTTCCATTCCCAGTTACTACAAAAAATAGATAATCTGTTTTAGCAGGATTTATGGCTGCCATAACAGAGTTATAATCTGGATTGGATATAGGGCTTGGAGGTAACCCTTTATACAGATATGTATTATATGGTGAATCTATTTTTAAATCCTTGTAGTACATTCTTCTTTTACTATAATCGTATACATAATTTACCGTTGCATCCGAACCTAAATTCATTCCCTTTTTTATACGATTGTAAAAAACTGACGCCATTAGAGGTTTTTCATCTTTTAACTGAGCTTCTCTTTCAATAATTGATGCCATAATTAGCTGTTCATAAAATTTTTTCTTATCAGGATATTTTTCTGGAGGAAATTTTTTTAAAAACTCCCCCGTCATTGCTCTTACTATCTCATTTTCATTTGTATCCACAGAAAGATAATAGGTCTCAGGGTATAAATATCCTTCATAATTTCCATTTGGTGTTAAATATGGAAAATCTTTTATATTTTGTAGAGCTTTTTTAAGCCCCTCTTCCGTTCCTATCCCTTTGTCCTGAAGTAACTTACCTATCTCTTTTATTGAATATCCCTCTGGAATTGTCAAAATAGTATATTTAACCTTTCCCTCTTCCATCATTTGTAATATATCTTTATATGAGTATTTTCCACTAAATTCATAGAAACCAGCCTTAATACTTTTTCCTGAATTTTTTTCATATTTTAAAAAAATTTTAAAAATTATTGATTTATCAATACCCAACTTGTTAAAAACACTACTTAAACTTGTGCCTTGCTTCAGATTAACTTGAATGTTATAATCTCTTTTTTCTTCTATTTTTATTGAATAGATTTTAAAAAGGGCTACTGGTATTGCCAATATCAAAAATAATAATACTAATATTTTCTTCTTCATAACACTCTCCTATTTTTATGTTGAAAAAAGCTGTACTTTGGTTTCCCTAGTTACAGCTTTACTATTTTTATTCAATTACTTTCTTGATTGCTTTGCTTTCTCTATCAAAGGTTTCTTTCCTTTTCTATCTTTTTGAAAGATATCAATTATAGTTTCAGCTTCAACGAATGGAACAGAAACAAATGAAAAATTCTCATACACTTCTACACCTTTTAGTTTTGACTCATGAACTTTAGTTTTTTTAGATATTAAATCGACCAATTTTCTAGGTGTCATTTTATCTTTCTTACCAAGAGCTATAAATAATCTTGTTTTTCCTGTTTTATCAAGTGAAACACTCTCTATATCAGAGTAGTTCGCTTCCTCTAGCTCCTCATCATAGAAATTCTTTAATATCGCTGCTATAACTTCAATCGGTGTTGTTTCTTGAGTTAGTAACTCTCTTGCCATATCGTAATACGACTCCGCATCTCCATCAGCTATAATACTTTTAACGCTATCAAATAATCTAGTTTTCTTAGCTAGTATTACATCCTTTACTCCCGGAACTTGCTCTTTTTTAATTTCCGTCTTTGTTATTCTTTGAATTTGAAGTAACTTTCTATACTCAGATGGAGTTATAAAAGTTATTGCTGTACCCTGCTTTCCAGCTCTTCCAGTTCTTCCTATTCTGTGCACATAACTTTCTGCTTCTTGAGGAATTGCATAATTTATTACATGAGTTAGATCATTTACGTCTATTCCTCTTGCCGCTACATCTGTTGCAATAAGGATATTTAGATTTTTATTTTTAAATCTTCTTAAAGTAACTTCTCTATGATTTTGACTAATATCTCCATGTAGACCCTCAACATCATAACCTCTATCTTGTAATTTCCCTACAAGTTCATTTACATCATTTTTAGTTCTACAGAATACAATTCCATAAAAATCTAATTCAATATCAATTATTCTACATAAAGCTTCAAATTTATCTTTCTCTTTTACTTCAAAGTAAATTTGTTCTGTCAGATTTGTTGTCAACTCTTTTTTCTTAACTGCTAACACTTCATGCTCTCTCATATGAGATTTTGCTATTTTTAAAATCTCTGCTGGCATAGTTGCAGAAAAAAATAGCATTCTTTTATCTTCGTTAGTTTCAGTTAAAATCTGCTCAATATCTTCAACGAATCCCATATTCAACATTTCATCAGCTTCATCCAGTATAAAATAGTCAATATTATTAAGCTTTAAAACCTGTCTATTCATCAAATCCATTACTCTTCCCGGAGTTCCAACAACAATATCAACACCCTTATTAAGTTGCCTTTTTTGTTGCTCTAATGATTGTCCTCCATAAACAGGGATTATTTTTAATTTTCTTCCATGAGCCAACGAGTTCATCTCTTCTGCTACTTGTACTGCCAACTCTCTTGTTGGTGCTAATATTATTGCCTGTATATATCCTGTACTATTCTCTATTTTTTCAAGAATTGGTAAAGAGAATGCCGCAGTTTTTCCTGTTCCTGTTTGTGCTTGACCGATTATGTCTTTATCTCCGTTTAACAATGCTGGTATAGTTAAAGCCTGTATTGGACTTGGCTGTTCAAAACCTTTTTTTTCTAGAGGTTTTAAAGTTTTTTCAGTTAAACCTAAATCTCTAAATGTTAATATTTTTTCCATATTCACTTCCTTAAATTATTTATATTCATTCATTAGATTATAACATAGATTTATAAAAATGTGTACTTTTTTTAAATTTTTATTTATTAGTTATGGGTTATTTTTTTACATGTTCTCATTCTGTAAGAACTGTTACTATATTAATGTATTGATTTTTTTTAGAAAATGTAGTATTAAAATATTAACATAATTTTATAGGAGGCGGTCTTTTATGGTTGTTGATAGAAAAAATACAAAAAGAGTAGTCATATACATTAACGACTCTCAAAAAAATAATTTACAAACATTTTTACATTCAATTGGCTTTCATTATTACACCATTCAATCTAAACTAGAGGGTAGCTGGGAGTATGGAATTAGACACTTAAATAACCATGTTTGGCCAGGCTCGGAAGCAGTTTTCCATCTTATTGTTTCAGGCTCTAAAGTAGATTTACTTTTAAAAAAGTTAAAAAGTTTTAGGTTAGGACTTCCTGATAATGTAATTATGGCTGTTCTGGTTTGTCCTCTAGATGATTTTATTTATAATATGATGAGCGTTGATATTGAACCGGATGATTCAACTGAAAAAGTTCATTGGCTAAAGGATGACGAGTAAAAAAATAAAAAGAGGAGTTAAGCGACTCCTCTTTTTCATTCTAAATATTAATGTTTACATTTATCCTTCAAACTACAATTCCCATTTTTTCCCTTTGAACAACTACATCCGCCTTCACCTTTGAGCATTTTATATAAACTTCTTAGGGCCACCCCTCCAATTACTACAACTATTCCCAATAAAATTAAAGTTTTCATTTTTACCTCCTCAATAGAAAAGTTAGAAAAATAACTTTCCAATTTGGAATACAACTGTCGACATAATATATGGCACTACCAATAGCATTCCTATTATAAATCCTGTAAATTTATATCCAAACTCTTGCTTTATAGCTCCCAATGTTACAACACAAGGAACCACTAACAATATAAACACCATAAACGAATATGCTCTCAATGGACCTAAATCATCCGTCCATAACATCTTTGTTGCCGCTACAACTCCGCTTCCCTCTGCTTCAATTTCATCTTCATCAGGTACACTAAATAGCGCTTTTACATCTAGACTTATAACACCAACTATTGAGTCTTTAATCGCTACTCCCAACCCAACAAATTGATCAAGTGTATCCTCCATAAATGTTGTTTCCTGTCCTGCTTCCTCTTCAACTTCCTGTGTATCTTTATCTCCTACTAAAACTTGAGCCATAAATCCTACCACAATCTCTTTTGCTGCCAAACTTGGTAGTATAGCTGCAACCGTTTCCCATCTATCAGCAAATCCTGTTGGCTTTAAAACCCCTTGGAACGTCTTTCCAAATTTAGCCATATACGAGTTTGCTGTATCTCCATTGTTTGGAAAATATGTCAAAGCCCACAATATCATCAGCATTCCCATTATCACTGTTGTCGCCTTTTTCAGATATGACCCTGTCCTTGTCAACGTTGATTTTACAATTACTCTTAAGCTTGGAACTCTGTACGGTGGTAACTCTATAAGTAACGCCCTTCCTTCAGCTCTAAACATTTTAAAATTTTTCAAAATTAGTCCAACTAAAATTGCTACAGTAATTCCCAGTACATATAATGTCATTACAATCATTCCAGCTTTAGCTCCGAAAAATGCTGCTGTAAACAATCCATATACTGGAAGTCTAGCTCCACACGACATGAATGGTGCCATAGCAGCCGTCAATCTTCTTGAAGAATCATCTTCTAAGGTTCTTGTAGCATAAATTGCTGGAACTGTACATCCAAAACCTAATACCATCGGAACAAATGCCTTTCCATTTAATCCTAATTTTGTCATCACTTTATCCATTAAAAAAGCCACTCTAGACATATATCCACTTTCTTCTAATATCGCTAGGAAGAAATATAGATATAACATAAGAGGAACAAACACAACAACTCCTCCTACCCCTCCTAAAATTCCGTCCATAATCAATGAAGCTAGCCAATTTGGAGTACTATCATCTATTAACATACCTACATACTTTCCAAGATAATCATTTATGAATCCATCAATCCAATCGATTAAAGGAGCTGATCCATTGAATACTGTTCCCATTAATCCCACTATTATTAAGAAAAATATAGGTAATCCTAAATATCTATTCAGTAAAACTCTGTCCACTTTATCTGTAAAATCAAGTCTTGATTTTATAGAAGTTGTAAATGTTTTTGCCAGTATCCCTTTTACCGTTCCATATCTCCCTTCCGCAAATATAGTTTCGATATCTTCATCATGATCATCTTCAAGCTGTCTAGTTATTTTTAATATACTGCTATCTTCTTCGTAATCATATTCAGATTTTAAAATTTCCAGTAGATGCTTGTCCTGTTCTAATAATTTTATCGCTAAAAAATCAATCCCAAATTTTTTAGAAGCTTTTTGTAATTTTTCATCACACTTTATTTTACATTTAACTTCACCTATAGCATCTTCTATACACTTATCAAATAATAATGTATATTTTTTATTTTTTTTAGGTGACTTTGCTATAATCAATGCTTTATCAAGTAGTTCTTGAATCCCTGTTCTTTTTGTCGCTGATGTCATTATCACATCCATTTCAACCAACTCTTCAAACTTCTTAATATCTAATTTATAATTCAATTTCTCAAATTCATCATAGAAATTTAAAGCCATAATCATTGGTTTTTCTAACTCTTTCAGTAACATTGTCAAATATAAATTTCTTTCTAAGTTTGTAGAATCAACTATATTGATTATAACATCTGGTTTTTCATTAATTATAAAATCTCTAGTTATAGTTTCCTCTAATGTATATGGACTTAAACTATAAACTCCTGGCAAATCAATACACTGAATTTTTTCACCCTTATATTCAAATTCCGCTTCTTTTTTTTCAACTGTAACTCCCGCCCAGTTTCCTACTTTTAGATTTGAACCTGCAATGGCGTTTATTAATGCTGATTTCCCTACATTCGGATTTCCTGTAAATGCTATTTTTATCATCTTTATCTCCTATCCATCTATCTCTATTTCAATATTTTGTGCATCTTTTTTTCTTATAGCGATATTTGTTGATTTAACAATAAATTCTTGTGGATCTCCCAAAGGGGCATTTCTCTCAAGTTTTATTATCTCTCCAGCTGTAACTCCCATATCGACCAGCCTTTTTTTTAGCTCGCCAATTCTCCCAATTTTGACGATTTTTGCTGACTCGCCCCTTTTTAACTCTGTTAATTTCATTCCAAGCCTCCCAACTCATTAGTTATAAATATATTTTGATTTTCAAAATATATTTCAAAAATTTAAATCACAGTAGATAACTGTGATTTAGTACTATTCATTATCAATCATTATTTTATTTGCCAATCCAAAATTCAAAACATATTTAGTGTCATTTGTTTTTACAATATAATTCCTTTGGTCATCTCTTAATAAACATATTTTATTTCCTATACAAAATCCTTTTTCTGTCAGTCTATTTCTATCTTTACCTCTTCCCTTTATCTCTTTTATAACAAATTCTTTATTCTGTTCTGCGAAAATTAATGGTGTCATAGAATAAACCTCCTAACATTTGTTGTTATTTATATTTGAATTATATTCCACTAAATAACATTTGTCAAGAATAAAACTTTAATAATCAAAGTTTTCTTTAAACAAATAGATCTTTTATACTATTTAACATTACACTTCTAATATTTGGACTATCCTTAGACAACTCTTGTATCATCTTCTTTATCTTTAAACGTTTTGAATTGTCACTTGTTTCATAAGGACAGTCATTGTGTAAAATTGGTAGTCCCAATTTCTTTGCATACCTAATCGTTTCTTTTTCCTCCACATACGCTAACGGTCTAATTACTTTTAACCCATATTCCTCCGAATAATAAGCTGGTTTCATTACTCCCATGTTTCCTTGATATAAAACATTCAATAAAAACGTTTCTACTATATCATCCTTATGATGACCTAAAACCAATTTATTTATATTTTGCTTTTTCATCTCTTTATATAACAACCCTCTTCTTACTCTTGCACACATAAAACATGGATTTTTCAACTCTTCGTTAGTTAAAATACTTTCACCTATTGTAGTTTCTATCACTTGTAATTCCACACCTAACTTCCTACAATATTCTTTTATATCGCCATATTTTCCTCCCTCTTCAACCGGATGAATATGGATTGGAAACAATTCAAAATTTATTCCCGATATCTTTTTTATTCTTATTAGGGCATTTAAAACTGTCAAACTATCCTTTCCACCCGATATTCCAACAGCAATTCTATCTCCATCTTCAATCATATTATATTCGTGCATTGCTTTTCCTATTGGACTCCATAGTGTTTTCTCAAATCCCTTATCTTGAATGAATGATAAAATCTCTCTATCATCTAGCCTATTTAAAACTATTTTTAGACCAGTTTGTCTATAAATCTTATCAATCAATTTAAGTACCCTGTTTTCAGTATAGGTAATCTCTATTTTTATTTCATCTTTTGAATTATTAATTAAAACTTTATTCTCTTGAACCTCAAAAACAAAAGCTTGAAATATATATCCGTCCAACTCTTTTATACTATCTATCTTTAACACTTTTTTCTCCTTCTTTACCTTCAGATACATATCCTAATATATAATCTAAATTTACATTTTTCATCGAATTAAATATACTCTGTTTTATCTGAGGATTTGTTTTCTCCAAAGTAGATAAAAGATTTTTAATCTCTTTTCTCTTTGAGTCAACTTTTCCAGATTCAATTGGACATCCACACGCCATTGCCTCAATCTCATTTTTTTTGGTAAAGTTTATAATATCATTTTCTTTTACATAAATTAATGGTCTTATTAACTCCAATCTTCCACTTGTTGATTTTACTTTGGGAATCATTGTTTTGGTAGTTCCTGCATAAAACATATTTATTAATGTTGTTTCTACTAAATCATCAAAATGATGCCCTAATGCCAATTTATTGTATCCTAATTCCTCTACTTTGCTATAAAGAACTCCTCTTCTCATCTTTGCACATAAAAAGCAAGGACTTTCCGGAGAGGCTTCAAAAGCTACTTCCCAAACATTCGCATCAAATATTTTGCATGGAATTCCTAATTCTTCTAAATTAACTTTGAATTGTTCTAAATCTAATGCTCCAAATCCTGGATTCATTGATATAAATGCTACTTCAAAATTTTTACTTTTGTCTCTTTTTAGCTCTTGAAATAGTTTTGATAGTAATAAACTATCTTTTCCGCCAGAGACACCTACAGCGATTTTATCTCCATTTTCTATCAAAGCAAAATCTTTTATTGCTTTTGTAAATTTTGACCATATTTTCTTTCTGTAAGTACTTCTTATTGAATACTCAACCATTTCTCTTTTTGTTTCAAAAACTTTTTCTTCCATCAATCCTCCGACAATAATAGTATAGATTTTTACTCCATTATACCATGCTCGCAAAAAAATTAACAATTCTTTTTTTTTGTGTTAAAATAAGCTATTCAAATAGATGAGGTGATTAATTTTTATGAATAATATAGAAAAAAATGTTTTAGAATTTTTAAAAAGTGGAATGGTCTATAGTGATGGAGCCATTATGAAAAATTTGGGTATCGATTCTAACGAACTTGAAAAAATATATACCTCTCTAACGGATCAGGGATATTTAGAAAGCTACGAAGATTTTCTTAAACGAAACCCTGACTATGAAAAAGGAGAAGAAGAACACTCTTGTAACAATTGTTCTTCAAGTGGATGTTCATCCAAAACTGGTTGTTCATCTGGTGGATGTTCTTCAGGTGGATGCTCGTCTAAAGATGATAAAGATATTGATTATTCTAAAATTAAAGTTTTAACAGAGAAAGCTTTTACATATACATACTAAAACTTAAAAGGAGAACTCTAAAGTTCTCCTTAGCTCAATTCTTGTTCTATTCGATACAAAAAAGTATGTAACCTATTGTAAATTCTACAGTAGCCCCAAGTAAAAATCAAAAAAATTGTAGAAATCACAACTCCCTCTTTGCTTATATTGTTATTTCTCATTGAAAATAGTAATCCAAATATAAACAACAAATAATATAAAACTGAAAATTTTCTTAAAATTTCATACAAAATTTCTGTAAAAACTCTAAAAATCGAAACCATAACCAAACTATATTTTCTTAATATCACAACTTCCCCCTTTATGATATAAACTTATAATAATGTACTCCTTTATTCACCATTTTTCAAATTGATTTTATTTATACTTATCATTGACACCAATGCTTTTCGGTACTATAATCAATTAGATAGTCTTATATTGAAGGAGTGTTCTATGAATAAAAAAGTAACTTATGTAAAAGGTCAATTTAACTGTGCTGAATCTATTATTGACTCATTTAATAAAAATAATAATACTAAAATTCCTGTTGCTTTGGGTAGTGGTATGGGCACTGGTGTTACCATTGGTAGCCTTTGTGGTGCTATCAACGCAGCTGTTCTTATCATTGGCTACCTTGAAGGTAGAGAAACTTATCAAGAGGAAAATAAAGCCAGATTTTTAGCTAATGACTTATTAAAAGAGATTAAAAATAAATTCGGCTCTGAGCTTTGTATAGACTTAAAAAAATCAAACATCAGCTGCGAGGAAATTGTTGAGTCTACCTATAAAATATTAGACGAGATCTTAAATAAAAATTAAAGGAGTAGAATAACTACTCCCTTTTGCAATTAATTTGCAACCTTTTCTTTTACTGCATCTACACCTTCACTAATCTTTTCTTTAGCTTTATTCAATTCGTCTTCCAATTTGTCCGTTGCCTTTTCAACAGTTTCTACTGCAGACTTAGTCGCGTCTTCTGCATTTTGTACTGCAACTTCTTGAACAGCTGTCGCTGTTGATGGTTGTTCCGTCATTTGTTGTGCATTTGCGTCACTAGAAACTTTATCTGCTGGAATTACTGGTGACTCTGTTGTTGTTTGTGTCGCTGGTTTTACTTCCTCTTTTTCAGTTGAACACGCCAATATAAATACGCTCAATACTAACAATGACATTAATTTTATTTTTTTCATCTTAACTCCTCCTTAAAATTTAAAGTGCTATATATTATTGTTGCTAAAAGAGTTTACTTTTCCTTTTTATTTTAAATATTTTCTATATTAAATTTTACTACTTTTTTGCCTTCTAGTCTTTATTTACAAAATCTATTTGATAAAAATATCTTCTAATGTATTCAAAAATTTTTCAGAAAATTTTGTAACCCTTTTCCTTTCATAGTCAAAACCTACAATAGTTGTGCTCCCTTCTAACACAACTTTATCACTTTCATTTTTAACAATATATATAAAATTTATTGAAGTTTTTTTTATTTCAACGCCCTTTATCGTTATTTTTAATTTATCCCCCAAATAGATCTCAGCTCTATAGTAAACGTGTGCATCTTTTTGAATTGTTCCTATGTTATCCCCTACATTTATTTCACTCACTCCTAAACTTTTAAAAAGGTCTATTCTAGCTTGTTGAAACAACAATAATGCCCTTTCATTCCCCATATGTCCACCATAATTTATATCAGATACTGTTACTTTGTAATCAACTGAAAACATCTTATATTCCTCCTTTAAATATTCTTCATCCAACATTATAACAATTATTTTCTCTCATTTGTTATTTTTCTTTTTTCTATGATATAATTAAAATCATAATTTTGAGGTGTTATAATGTTCGAATTAGCTCATAAACTTTTTAATACCCTCGGGTACATAATAGCTATTGCCTTTTTTTTCTCTAGATTTAAAAGTGCTCGTAGTATTTTTAGTAGAGAAAAATACACAAAAGTAGATACAGTTTTACTCTCTCTCACTTTTTCTAGTCTAGCAATCTTAGGAACCTATATTGGTGTAGACTATAAGGGAGCTATTGCCAATACAAGAAACATTGGTGTTGTTGTGGGAGGGATGCTTGCAGGTCCTGAAGTTGCTATAATATCAGGTATCATTGCTGGAATCCATAGAGCTTCCATCAGTGTCAGTAGATTAACAGCTATCCCTTGTGCTATTGCCACTGTTTTAGGTGGTTTTATAACCAGCTATCTATATAAAAAAGCTAACTCTAACAATCGACCTCTTTTGGGTTTTTTTGCCGGAGTTTTTGTAGAAAACTTGAGTATGCTTTTCATCATTCTATTCGCAGAGGATAAAATTCTCGCTATGGACATTGTCAAAAACTTATACCTTCCAATGATATTTATAAACGGAATTGGAGTCGCTGTCATTATCGTAATCACTGAAGAGATTTTAGAAGAAAAAGAAAGAGAAGCTGGTACACAAGCAAAGTTAGCTCTTGAAATAGCTAACAAAACTTTGCCTTTCTTCAAAAAGGGGGAATCTTTAGACAACATTTGCAAAATTCTTTTAGACTCCTTAAAAGCTGAAATTGTTGTGATAACTGACAAAGAAGTCATCATTGCCAACGCCTCCAAAAATAATAATCTTACTCTCAAAGATAGGGAAATCCAAAGTGAAGGCACAAAAAAAGTCCTAAGTTCTGGTGAAATTCTAATTTTTGATAGAAATAGCGAACTGAATGATTTTTCCTATTCGGAAAAAGGGATAAAATCTTGTATAATTGCCCCTCTTTTTCAAGACGAAAAGGTTTCTGGAACTCTAAAAATATATTTTGAAAATGATGAAAATATCACAGTTCGAAAAAAATATTTAGCTATTGGTTTATCTCAACTCATATCGACTCAGTTGGAGATTAGTAAGATGGAAAACTTAAAAACCATGGCTAGAGATGCCGAGTTGAAAGCTCTTCAAAATCAAATAAATCCTCATTTTCTATTTAATGCTTTGAATACCACTGCTTCTTTTGTAAGATTTAATCCATCTAAAGCAAGAGACATAATCATAGATTTGTCCACCTATTTAAGGTATAATCTTGAAAACTCTGCTAAATTGGTTCCAATAAAAAAAGAATTAGAACAAGTCAAAGCTTATGTGAATATTGAAAAGGCACGTTTTCATAATAGATTTGAAATTATTTATGATTTTGACGAAGAGCTGGATACAATAAACATTCCAAGTTTAACAATTCAGCCTCTTGTTGAAAATAGTATTAAACACGGTATTTTAAAACAAAGAGAATGTGGAATAGTTAAAATATCTATAAAGAAAATCTACCTCAAGTGCTTAGTTTGTATTGAAGACAATGGTATTGGTATCGACCAAGAAGTTATTAATAATATAAATAAAAAAATTGAAAAAAATATTGGTTTAAAAAATGTTCATAACCGGTTAAAACTTATATACGGTAAAGGACTACTAATCGAGAAACTTGAAAAAGGAACTAAAATTTCATTTTATATTAACCAGGAGGAATAGATGATTAATTGTATAATTATCGAAGATGAATACCCTGCTAGGGAAGAGTTAAAATATTTTATCCATAACAACAATAACTTTCAAATCAATAGGGAGTTTGAAAATCCTATTGATGCTTTAAAATACATTGAAAGTAACAAAGTTGACGTTGTTTTTTTAGATATAAATATGCCTGAACTAGATGGTATGAGTTTGGGTAAAATCATATATCGTTTCAATAAAAATATTAAATTGGTCTTTATTACTGCATACAAAGATTTTGCAATAGATGCCTTTGAAATTAAAGCTTTTGATTATATTCTAAAACCTTATTCTGAAGAAAGAATTATAAGAGTTTTAGACAATTTAGTAGAAGAATTTAAAAGAAGCGAAAATGAAAATTCAGTTAAAGATTTCAATATTAAAAAAATAACTGTAAATTTAGATTCAAAAATGGTTGTTCTTTCAACAGATGACATTCTTTATATCGAAGCGGACGAAAAAGAGACGCATATCTTTACATCATCTAACATGTATACATCCAAACTAAAAATCTCTCAACTTGAAAATATTTTATCAGAAAATACTTTTTTTAGGGGACATCGCTCTTATATTGTAAACATTGATAAAGTTGTTGAAGTGGAACCTTGGTTTAATGGTACTTATATTTTGAAGGTTTTGGATTGCAACTTTAAAATTCCGGTCAGTAGAAACAAAGTTAAAGAACTTAAAGAAATATTAACTATAAAATGATAAGAGGAGCTCTGTTGAGCTCCTCTTATATTATGCCTCCACAATCACTTTTTTGTTTACTTTTCTTAAGAATAATCCTAAAGCTAATATGGCACCTGCTATACCAACCATATACCCTACCGACTCAGACAATCTAAATCCTTCTGGTGCTATCAATATATATGTTGTAACAACAGCTGTCATAAACACTCCTGGAATTGTTGCAATCCAATGATTTTTACCTTCGTTTGCTAGATAAACTGCTCCTGCCCATAAGGCTATCGTTGCTAAAGTTTGATTCGCCCAAGCAAAATATCTCCAAATTATTGCAAAATCTATAAAACATAGCCCTATTCCTACTGCAAATAAAGGTATTGCAATTACAAATCTATTTTTTACAGGTCCCTGTTTATAATTTATTGCATCTGCAATAGCCAATCTTGCACTTCTAAATGCTGTATCTCCAGATGTTATTGGACACGCTACAACCCCTAATAGTGCCAATGCCCCTCCAACTTTACCTAAAATACTATTAGATATTGTATTTACTACAACTCCTGCTGGTCCTGCATTCATCAATCCCTCTGTACCGTTAAAAAATGTCATTGCTGCTGCTGCCCAAACTAATGCTATAACTCCCTCGGCTATCATCGAACCATAGAACACTCTTCTTCCCTCTTTTTCATTCTTCATACATCTCGCCATCAATGGGGATTGTGTTGCATGGAATCCTGATATTGCTCCACACGCAATTGTTATAAATAAGTATGGATATATTGAAGTCCCTTTTGGATGCAAATTAACCATTGAAATCTCTGGAATATTGTATCCCTTTAAAATTAATCCTCCACCAATTCCAATTCCCATTATTATTAGAGATGCCCCAAAGATTGGATAAATTTTTCCAATTAACTTATCTACTGGAAGAACTGTTGCTAACAAATAGTACGCAACTATCACTGCTATCCATGTCAGCGTATTTATACTTGTCATACTTGCTAGAATTCCTGCTGGTCCATTTACAAATACTACACCGACTAATATCAGCAATACAACTGAAAAGACTCTCATTATTTTTTTTGCATTCTCTCCCAAGTACTGCCCCACAATCTCAGCTATTGATGCACCATCATGCCGTAAAGATAACATACCTGATAAATAATCGTGAGTTGCCCCTGCAAATATACACCCAAACACTATCCATAAAAATGCTGCTGGTCCCCATAAGGCTCCTGCTACTGCACCAAATATCGGTCCTAATCCCGCTATATTTAAAAACTGAATTAAGAAAGCTTTTTTCCAATCTAACTCAACATAATCCACACCATCCGCTAAACGCACTGCCGGTGTCTCTTTTTTTTCATTTATGCCAAATACTTTTTCAACATATTTCCCATAAATTACATATCCCAAAATTAAAGCTATTAATGATCCTATAAAACTAATCATTTTAAACCTCCTTCTTTTTCTATCTTTTCTACAATAATTATAACACTATTTTAGAAAAAATATATCTCTTTTGGAATAAAACGATCGTTTTATAACTTGAAAAGCTTTATTTTATTCTCTAACTACATTTTTAAGTTTTAAAATTTTTAGTGTGACTGTTGTGAAAGCTACAATCCCCACTATTGGCGCTATAATTATACCTATAATAGGAACAAAATATATCAATGTAAATATTCCACCCCCCAGCGTGAATACTGCTCTATTTTCTCTCATAAATTTTGTACTTTCTTCAACAGAAAATTTACGTCTTTCTAGAGTATAATCCACAAAATTATAAGATATAAAGTAACTTTGTATTAAAAAAATTAAAATAGGAGTAACCAAATTTAATACTGGTACAAATCCCAATAGAAGAGCAATCAAAGTATAAATCATCTCTTTTATAAAACTTTTACTTGCTATTTTTATACCTCTCATTACAAAAAGTATATTTTCTTTTAAGGAAAATTCATACTTTATCCCATCTTGAAAACTTTCAACCTTTTCTGAAATATAGCTAAAAAACGGTGCTAATATTCCTAGTAAAAGTGTTTTAAAAAAGAAATACTCAACAGCGAACATCACTGTCCTTACTATAAAAGTTATAACCCATTTAAAAATACCTATATATTCTTGTACATTAAAAATATCCGCTATTTTATTAAAAATCCATCCACCTATATAGGATGAAATCCAATAAAAAAATAGTAAAATTATCACACCTATAAATCCACCTATGAAATATCCCCACGACAGTCTCAACTCTTTTATAGTCTTGGGAGCCTCAAAATAACTCTCTAACATTAATTTCATTTTCTTCATTACTTTACTCACCCTCTTTAAAATAAAAAAAGGCTAAAAAGCCTTTTTTTATTTATTGCTGATAGATATTTATCTCCACTCTTCTATTTAATGCCTTACCTTCAGCTGTAGCATTCGAAGCAACTGGGTTTCTATCTCCGTATCCTATACTTGAAATTCTGCTTGGTGAAACCCCCTGAGCTGATAAATAGTTTGCTACACTTTGGGCTCTTTGCAATGACAAGTTCAAATTCGAATTAGGATTTCCTGTGTTATCCGTATATCCTGAAACTTGAATTTTTGTTTCTGGATATTTATTCATAATATATGCTATTGAATTTAATGGTGCATAGAACCCTCCATTCAAAACAGCACTTCCACTTTTAAATGATGATTCTCCCGGCAATCTTAAATTTATGTTATCTTCGTTATTGGTAACTGTGATATTTGTACTATTCAGAGCATCTAAAAACTCTTTGTACTGAGCATCCTTATATGCTCCCCATCCTAATCCTGCTAAAGCTCCAATTCCTGCTCCGATTAAAGTTCCCTTCGTATCTTTTCCAACTAACTGCCCTATTAAAGCTCCTGCAGCTGCTCCTGTTGCAGCTCCACTAGTTTTTTTATTTGTCGTTGTTGCTGAGCTACACGCTCCTAATAAAGATGTTGTTAATAATAACATAGCAATTATTTTTTTGTTTCTCATTGTTGAATCCTCCTATAACTGATACTATATCCTATTATCTAATATCTCTACTCACATGTCAAGAAACTATATTATTTTTTAGTACCTTTATTTTACTTTGCTCCCAGTGCTGCCATTGTGATATAGTTATATGGCTGATTAAAATGAGGTAAGAAGAAAATATCTAATAATTTAATTTTATCTATTGTTACTTTTTCTTGTATTGCCAAAGAGAACATATGAATTCCCATAGAAATGTCCTGTCTAGAAGCTATCTGAGCTCCTAAAACCCTTCTTGTAATTTTATCATAAACTATTTTTAAAAATACTTTTTCATTATCATGCTCTATAAATCCTGGTTTTTGTAAATCTGCAAACTCTGTAGATGTAGCCTCATATCCTAAATGTAAAGCTTTTTCTAGTGTTAATCCTGTTGAAACCATATTTAACCCATAGATTGAAATTCCATTTGATCCTTGAACCCCTATACTTTCAAGCTTAGTTCCACAAATATTGTGAGCTGCAACTATTCCTGAACGAACTGCATTTGTTGCCAAAGCTATATAGTTTGTATCCTCTATCGAGTTGTCATATATTGTTGCACAATCCCCGATAGCATAAACATCATCTAAACTCGTTTTTTGAGTTAAATCAACCTTATAAGCTCCATTTTTAAATAACTCTAATGAGTCTTTTCCCAATATATTATTTGGTGTAAATCCAACTGCTAAAATAACCATATCTGCTTTATATGTCTTTTTATCAGTTACTACCTCCTCAACTTTTTCTGTTCCTTTTAATTCTAAAACTTTTTCTCCGAAATTTACTTTTACTCCATTTTGTACTAGATTCTCTTTCATCATCTCTCTAAATTCTGAATCATAATATCCCGATAAGCAACTATCACTTAAATCAACTAATTCAACATTTTTTCCACATCTTTGAAAAGCTTCAGCCAATTCAACTCCTATATATCCTGCTCCAACCACCACTATATTTTTTAATTCTTGATTTTCTAATTTTTTTATTACATCTTCAGCATGCTGATATAGTTTAACAAATTGTACATTTTTTAAATCTTTACCCGGAATCGATAGCTCTATTGGTAATGAACCTGTTGACAATATCAATTTATCATAACTCTCTGATACTTCAACTCCATTCTTATCTACTCCATACACAACTTTATTTTCAAAATCTACTTTTTTAATTTCAGTCTCCATATGAACTTTAGCACCATTACACTCTAATTTTTCCTTAGAAGAATAGAATAAACCTTCAGGTCCCGAAATTTGTTTTCCTATCCACAAAGCCATTCCGCATCCTAAAAAACTAATGTTTGAGTTTTTATCAAATACTACAACCTCTTCATTCGGATAGTTTGATAAAATTGTGTTGATTGCTGCTGTTCCAGCGTGATTTGCTCCAACTACTACTATTTTACTCATTTCTCTTGCCTCCTAAAATTCATTTTATTTGATATTCAATCAAAGTATACCTTTTCAGTATTGTAAAGTCAATTATTTTTAGAGTAAAATATAACCCATTATTCTAGTATTTTTTAATCAAAAAATAAAAAATATTTGACAATTACATTATATATTAAGAAAAAACAAAAAAAATGTTCTCGAGAACAAAAAAAGATTGATAATTAAAAAAACTAATAGTATTATATTTATAAATACTTTATTTGGAGGTTTTAGATGAATAATGAATATTTAGTTAGAATTTTATACATAATTTTAATGGGTTTTGGATTTCCGATTATGAGATTTATGAGTATGAATTTTGAAACAATTAATAATAATACAGTTAGATTTCTTTCTGGAGGAATACTTTTTATCTTAATTTGTTTATTTAAATTTAGAAAAGAATTAAAAAAGATACTCGAAACACCTACCATAATTTTTAAACTTTTATTATTAGGAATATTTATGACTGGAAATATGTATTTTTTTATAAATGGATTAAAAAACACATCAGCATTAGCTGGAAGTATTTTTGGTATTTTAGCAATGCCATTAGCTGTTTTTATGGCTGCGATTTTTTATAAAGATGAAAGAGAGCGAATTAAAAATAAAAATTTTTATACAGGAAGTTTTTTAGCAATAATAGGGTCTTTAATTTTTGTTATTTATGGAAATAAAAATAGTAATAGTACTGATTTTATTAAAGGAGCCATGTTTTTAGGAACAGCAATTCTTATACAATCTATTCAAAATCTAATTGTAAAGAATGTAGCTAAAAAATTACATACAATAGTTATAAGCGCTTCAACAGCAACTCTATCGGGATTAATTTATTTAACATTAGCTATTAATACTGGAAAAATTATTCAACTCAAAGAAGTTGGGACCGGTTTATTAGTTGGGTTAAGTTTAGCAGGAATTTATGGAATGTTAACAGGAATGTTAATGGCTTTTTATATAGTTCAAAAACAAGGAGTTGTTGTTTTTAATATAATTCAACTAATAATACCTTTATCAACAGCTATTGTGGGTTATTTTACATTAGGAGAAAAAATAAGTTTAAATCAAGGTCTTGGAGCTTTAATAGTTATTAGTGGGTGTATTATTGCTCTAAAAAAAGCAAAAAAGGAGGAGAAAGAAAAATGTATAAAGTTGGAGTCATAGGATTAGGACAAATTGCATATCATATTGATAATGATCCAAATAGAAAAATTATTTGGAGTCATATAAAAGCTTATGAAATTATTTCTAAAACTAGTATAATAGGAATTTGTGACATTAATCATGTTTTAGTTGAAAAAATAAAAACCGAATGTAAAATTCCCAAAGGTTATACTAATTATGAAAATATGTTAAGTGAAAACAGTTTTGATATTATTAGTATTTGTACACCAATTCAAACACACTATGATATAATAAAAAACTGTATTCAAAATGGAGTAAAAGCAATATTTTGTGAAAAAACACTTTCTTATTCTTTGGAAGAAGCAGAAGAAATAATAAAATTATGCCAAGAAAGTAATGTTATTTTAGGAGTTAACTATATTTTACGTTGGGATAATTTAAATATTGAAATTAAAAATTTAATTGATAATAACGCAATTGGTAAAATTTATACAATGGTTGGGTATGGTGCAACAGCTTTACACACAAGTACAAGTCATTTAATAGATTTAATGCTTTATTTTAGTAATGGAAATCCTCTATGGGTAACTGGAGAAATACAAAAAGATTTTATAAGAATTGCACATGGAGTAGAAGATTGTGGGGGAGTAGGGATTATTAAATTTGATACAGGAGCAATTGGTTTTATAAAAGGTGTGAGTAGTTCCCCTCAAAAATATATGCTAGAACTAGATATATTAGGAGAAAATGGTCGAATAAAATTATATAATAATGGACTTACTTATGATTTATATCAATATTCAACAGAAATTAATACAGCAGGGGCTAATTATGAATCTTTAAAATTAATAAAAACACAACAAAAAAATAACGAAAATGAAAGAATGATAGAAGCTATTTTAGATATAATAAATTGTTTAGAAAATGGAGGAGAACCATTAGCAAATGGAACTTCATCATACAATTCAATAAAAATTATAGAGGGAATTAAAAGTTCAGATAAAGTAAAAAATTTAATAAAATTCGTTTAGAAAAAAGAGAATATTAACAAATGTTAGGAATATTAATAATTTTGTATAAATAACAATTATAGCCCTTCTAGATTAATAATCTAATATCGTTAAAATCGAGAATGAGTTAATACTCTCACAGTTCTTTAAACCTAACTTAATACTCGTAGGATATCCCTTCCAATACGAAAATTAATGGAAAGAAGTTAAATCTATTCCATCCTCCTGCGGTATTTTGCGATATTCACCACTTTGAGTTTTTACATTATTATACTATTTCTGCTCTTTCTCAAATTTTTCAATATTTTTGTCTAAATTTTTTCTATACTTTTATTATATAATCAAAAAAAACACAGAGAAAAATATCTCTGTGTTTTTTTATTAAATCAAACCTAAAAATTGTGACACTGAAATCAATATACATCCCACTGCCAACATTGTTATAAATATTTTTAATACAAACTTTAAATACCGTTCATATGGAACGTTAAATAACTCTAATGTTCCCATTGTTGTAGCTCCCGGGTAGATTCCAGACATAAAATTTATTCCCAATGTAAATGCAGATATTAGCATTACTTGCCCACCTATCACCCCTATATTGGAATTTTGAAACAATGCCATTGCTACTGCTCCAAGTATTGGCATTGTTATTCCTGCAACTCCACTTGTCGATTGTAAAAAACATCCAATTCCAACATATGCTAGAACTGTAGCAATCGAAAATGCCCAAGCTGGTATCCCTTGAAGTGCTGATTGAATCCAATAAACAAAAGTTACTGACATCCCAGACGTTTTACTCCCCATCAGGACAGATATTCCATTTGCTATTGCTAAAACTAATACAACTCCCAGTAAATCTTTTGCGCCAGATACAAATTCCTTTACAAATTTCTCTTCAGGCATTTTATTTATAAATCCAATTAAAAGCGATCCTAAAAAAAATACAAAAGAAAATTCACCAAAATACCAATCACCCAGAGGAGTTATGTACTTAGCTCCCAATAAATTTCCTAATAATGGCATCTTTGCTAATAAATATATCGGCATATTTATAACATCTTGAAAATTAGAACCGTCTGTAAATTTAATCTCATACCAAGGCATATAGCCTAATATCAACAAAACTATAATTCCTATCAATATCATAAGTGACCAAAATCTTTTCTTTGTCAATTCTGGTAAATGCCCTTGCTCATGAGTTAAAGTTTTTACATCAATATCAGCCACAAGAGATTTATTTTTATTTTTTTTAACCTCATTTGCATACTTCACTGTAAAAAATAGTCCAACTACATAAAGAAGTACAAATAGAATCAATCTTAATACCATTCCACTTCCCAAAGAAAGTTCTGGATTCCCTATCGCCCCAATAGCCGCACCTGTTGAAAATGGATTTACAACACTAGCCATATTTCCAGCTGTTGCTCCAACTGTCAAAACAGCTAATCCTGTCATCACATCATAGCCTGCAAGAACAAATAGAGGTACTATAACAATTGAGAATGCTGGTATCTCTTCCCAAAATCCAAATACACTACCAAAAATAGCAAAAACAAACATCAAAATTGCTATCAAAGTAGTTCCAGTATATTTTTTTAATAGTGCCCCTATTCCGGCGTCCATTGCTCCTACAGAATTTATCAATCCTAAAAAAGCTCCTGCCATTAAAATTGCAATACTCACTGAACTCGATTTCTCAAACCCTTGCACTGGAGCCATTAAAATATTCCAAATCCCTGCAGGTTGAAGTCCTGCTCCCCTCACAATTTCTCCTGTATCATTAAAAATAGCGTTATAAATAACTTCATTACCATTCACAACAATTGATTGAGGAACTACCCAAGTCAGAGCTCCTGTTATTATTAAAAATATAAAAACAATAGTATATGCACTAAACATCTTTCTTTCTTTTTTCAATGCTCTCAATCTCCTCTAGTAATATTTTTTAAACTGCAAATTTTTCAAAAGCTCTCATATATATTTTCATAGCTGTTTTCATGTCCTCTAAAATTATATATTCATTAGGTTGATGCTCTGTCTTTGGACTATTTGGTAAAACATATCCAAATGCTACACAATTGTTTATAGCTCTTGCATATGTTGCTCCTCCTCCAGCTATTGGTTGTGATTCCATATCTCCAGTTATTTCCTGATAAGCTCCCATAAGTGTTCTTACAAGTTCTGAATCAAGAGGAGTATATATAGACTTTAAGTAATCATGCTGTGCATATTCAAATCCATACTCCTTTGCTTTTTCACTTAAAGCTTTAACAATCAGTTCTTTGTCATATGTAACAGGTATTCTCATATCCACACACAATATTTCATTCTCCGGTGTAAATTCAATTTTTCCTACATTAAACTTTAATTCTCCAGAGTGTTCATCTTTAACCTCTCCGAATATTGGTTCCGCAAAATCATATCCAATTAAATTCTCAACTACAAATCTACCTGACTTTGTTTCAATCCCGCTAATACTTAAAGCGTGCAAATATCTATTTATAGCATTTATTCCTGTTTCAGCCACTTGTGCATGAACACTTTTTCCTATAATTTCAATTCTATTATCTTTCTCTACATATTCATATTTTAATCTATCTAAAGCTTCTACCAAGCCCTTTGTTTTTTCAACTAAAATACTTGAAGGAACTGAATTAAAAGCGTCTCCTCCTTTAAATACCATTCCACTTTGATTTTTTGCTGTTAATTTACATTGCAGTAATCCTTTTTCTGCATAAATTAAAGGAAATTTAGAATCCGGTGTAAATCCAACTGTTGGCATCTCCTCCTTTTCAACATACTTAGGCATATCTCTCCACAAATTTTCTTCATCAGTTCCAAATATAAATCTCACTCTATAGTTCAGCTTAAAACCGCAATCTAAAAGTGTTTTCAAAGCATATATAGCTGCCAAAGTTGGTCCTTTATCATCTTGTGACCCTCTTCCATAATATTTTCCATCTTTTATTACTGGCTCAAATGGAGGATTTTCCCATTTACCTAAATCACCAGGCGGTACAACATCTAAGTGACCTAAAACTCCAACTAATTTTTCACCCTCACCTATTTCAGCATATCCGTAATATCCTTCTGGATCTATAAACGTTTTTAAACCTAACTTTTTACAAATTTCCAACATTGTTTCTAAAGCGTTTTGAATATCCCTACCAAAAGGAAATCTATCGCTATTTTCTTGTAAAAAACTTGGAATTGAAACTATTTTATCCAAATCCTTTAAAAACCTAGGAAAGTTTTCTTCCATCTTCTCATATAATTTTTCTGTTCCTTGAATTTTTCTGTTCATTTTTCCTCCTGTATAATAAAATATCTACATTATTAGATTTCCAATTTTTATTATCTGTATACACTTTCAAAACCGTAAGTGAGAATAATTATATTGTTTTTGAATCTAAAAATCAAGATTACAATATAAAAAATATTGTAATTCCGGCAAAAGATACTAAAGCACCTATTCCTTCTAATATACTAACCTTTTCCTTAAAAAATATGATGGATATAGGTATTATCAGTATTGGACTTGTTGCAGCTAAAGTACTTACAATCCCCACATTTGCATATTTCATAGCTTCTACTAATGCAGTCACCCCTAAAGTTGCAACAACAGTTCCTAAAACTATATAAATCATACCTTTTTTATTTATAACCCCTTCTTTTATATTTGACCACTCTTTTTTTAAAGAAATATAAATTATAAAAGCTAGAATTGCAGGTATTGTCCTGACTTGGATTGTTGCAAACGAATCGTAATCTATAGACCCAAGTCTTGTAAAAATAATCCCTAAGCTCTCTCCCAACATAGCTAATAAAGCGTATCCAAATCCAACTTTTGAAAATTCCTTATCATTTTTCTTTCTCAAAATAACAACAGTTATTCCAATTATCGTTAATACCACCCCTAAAATTTTAAACCCTTCCATTTTTTCCCCAAGTATAAAAAAACTTAAAATTGAAACAGCTATTGGAGTAAACGTCATCACCAATAAAGTTATTCTTGGACCTATTTTAATATATGATTTATATAAAAAAAAGTCTCCTAAAAATAATCCAAACAGTCCAGAAATAGATAAAAATTTAAATGATTCTTTTGTAACATCTAAAGGTAATACCAATCCTCTCTTTAAATATGTTATTATTCCTAAAAAAAACATAGCTACAATTAATCTTATCAAATTTACTGCTAATGTCCCCGTCTCTTTACTCGCTCTCTCTAAAAATACAGAGCTTCCTACCCATCCAAACGCTGCCGCAAGTGCTAAACCTTCACCCAATTTGATTCCCTCCCCCTTATTTTAAAGCTTTTCTTATATTCTCCATTCTTTTTCTATTCACTCCAAAATCATACCATCCTACCTGAGCCGCTGACCTTATATTTATTACTTTTTTATCTCCTTCTATCTCAAAATCTGCTATATCCTCAAATTTAAAAAATTTACTGTAAAAAGCTACTTTTAAAAAATTTCCCTTCTCCTCTAAAATTTTTCCTTGAAACTCTTCTATTACTTTTATGAGCTTTTCTTTTATATCTCCCTCTTTGTCAGCTATAGATATAGGTTCAATATAGTGTTTTTTATCTCTTGATTCACTAGAAACACAGTTTGGTGTACTTGGACATTCTTTCAACATAACTTCTTTCTCTCCCCCTCCTAACAAAATTGAAAAATAGCAAGCGAAGATCACTATTGACTTCCTCTTCATAATTTTTACTCCTTTACTTTATAGTATACTCTATTTTTTTACTAAAAAACATTTTTTTACAACAAAAAACGGAAAGAAATTATTCTCTCCGCTAATTATTCTAAAATTTTTATATCTTCCCATAAAATTAATAATTAATACATTGTAATTCAAATACTTCTTGTTTTTCTAAACAAGATGGACAAACTTTCGGTGCTTCTGTCCCCTCATAAACAAATCCACATTCCCTACACTTCCAATTTACTACATTCTCTTTTTTAAATACGTGCCCCTCTTTTATATTCTCCAATAATTTACGATATCTTTTTTCATGTACTTTCTCAACTTCCAATATCACTTTAAATGCAGCTGCTACCTGTGGAAAGCCCTCTTCAGCGGCTACTTCCGCAAATCCTGGATATAAATTCGACCACTCATCATATTCTCCTTCTGCAGCTTCTGCTAAATTCTGCATAGTTGTTCCAACTATTCCAGCTGGGTAAGATGCTGTTATTTCAACCATTCCACCCTCTAAATATGAAAAAAATCTTCTTCCATGATACTGCTCATTTAAAGCTGTTTCTTCAAATATCGCTGCTATTTGATCATAGCCTTCGCACCTTGCCTTAGCTGCATATAACGTGTATCTTTGTCTTGCTTGAGACTCCCCTGCAAAAGCCTTCAATAAATTTTGCTCAGTTTTTGTACCTTTTATGGATTTAGTCATTGATATCCCTCCTTAAAAATTTTCTCTTGAATATTGTTCAATTTTTTTTTGATTTTCCTTTTTATTTTTTTATTTATATGTTAATATTAAGAAAAATTTTACAACAGGGGGAATTTATGGACTTTTTATCAAGAAGATCAATTAGAAAATATACTTCACAAAATATTGAAAAAGAAAAATTAGATGAAATTTTAAAAGTGGCTTTAACCTCACCTACTGGAAGAAATTTAAAACCATTTGAATTGGTTGTAGTTAAAGAAAAAACTATTTTGGCTAAACTATCCCTTTCAAAATCTGTTGGATCTGCAATGTTAAAAGAAGCTGATACTGCTATTGTTGTTTTAGGTAATCCCAAAATTTCAAATACTTGGAACGAAGATGCTTCCATTGTTTCTTTCAGTATACAACTCAAAGCTTTCGATCTAGGTCTTGGAAGCTGTTGGATAAATGTTAAAGAGCGAAAAACAAGTGATAACGTTGAGTCTGAAGAATACATTAAATCTATTCTTAGCATTCCTAGCCATTTAAAAATTGTTTCTATTATTTCTCTAGGTTATCCAAATGAGAAAAAACCTCCACATACTGAAAATGATATAGACTTATCCAAAGTTCACTTGAATAGATACTAAAAAAAGCCAATCGAATTGGCTTTTTTTATACTATCTATGAGATTTTTTGTCTCCTGTCATTTGGATAACATCCCCATCTTTTAAATTATAGGCTTGTCCAAATCCTTTTACAAATCTTCCATTAGCTATATTTAATTTTACTAAATGAAAATCTTGCATTTTTCTAACAATTTTCATTCCCTCTCCAACTTTTTCCTCAAAAAGATCTAAGATAGTGTCAAACTTCTCATCTCTTTCTTTAAATTCAGCTGTTACATTATATCTTAATCTCTTTCTTACTAAAACAGAAGCCGCTTCCTTTTCGTCTTGCAAAAACATAATTTCGAACTGTGGATTATCTTTTAAGTTGTCAAAATGGTCTCCAATCTCACTGATATATATATATCCTTCTCCCTCATAATCCAAATATGGAGCATATGTTACATCAATTTCTCCATCTTTAGATTTTGTTCCTAATATAACTGATTTAAAACTTCCTCTAAACTCTTCTATCTCTTTTTTTATTTGTTCTTTATCAAACTTTATCGGCATCATCATAACTATTTTTTCTCCTTTAATTTTGTTTATCAAATTATTTAACTATATATTATAATTTTCCTCGTGTTTTGTCAAGAATATTTATACTCAAATCGTATATTTTATAAATTTCCCGCTTTATACATATTGAAGAATACACCTTTTTTGTCAATTAAACTTTGAAAGTCACCCACTTCTTTTACACCATCTTTTCCTAAAACTATAATTTTATTAAAATTTTTAAGTGTATTCAATCTATGAGCTATTGAGATTATTATTTTATCCTCAAATTTTTGCAAAATATTATCCATTATTTTTTTCTCTAAGACATTGTCTAAAGCAGAGGTTCCCTCATCTAAAAATATAATTTCTGGATTTTTTAAAAATAATCTTGCCATCGATAAACGTTGTCTTTGCCCTGAACTTAACTCTATTCCCCCTTGACCTAACTTTGTATTTTCTTTCTTTTCTAAACTTTCTACAAACTCTTTTAACTGAGCTAATTCCAATGCTTCTTCTATCTCTTTTTTAGTTGCATCTTTTTTTACCACTTTTATATTTTCTAATATTGTTTCATTCATCAAGCTATCCTTTTGATCAACTATAGCTATTTTATCTAACAAACTTTTTCTATCGACCTCATGAATACATAGTTCATTTATAAAAATTGTATTTTCTTCAGGTAAAAATGTTCTTTTTAAAAGTGAAAATATCGTTGTTTTTCCAACTCCACTTTCACCCACAAAAGCTACTTTTTCCCCTTTCTCTATGGTTATTGATAAATTTTTTATGACCTCTTGTTTATCAAATGCAAAGTTTAATCCATCTACTTTTATACTATCTATATTTTTTTCTATAACAGTATTTCCATCTTTTGAGTTAGGAATATTCATAACCTCTAAAAATCTCCCCACTCCTGTTGCTCCTCTTTGAAACACATCTACAAGCCCCATAAGTCTTAAAAGATACACTCTAAATCTATTAGTTAATAATATAAAACTTACAATAACTCCAAAACTTATTTCACCTTTTATGTGCATATATCCGCCTATGAATATAACGATTAGTTGAGTTAGCTGATTATAGAAGTTAATACCAGACATTAAAGCTGATGTGTTAAAAATATTCTTTTTCTCCACATCCAACAACTCTTTATTTTTCTTCGAAAATTTTTCTAAGCTATCCTCTTCCAAAACATTATCTTTTATAAAAAATATAGTCTTTAATGAGTCATGTATTCCAGAGGTTAATTTTGAGAATTTCTCCCTAACTACTATATATCCATATTTCAATTTTTGGTTCTGAACTACTGTAAAATATATTGCTATTGGTAATGGAATCATTGTTATTAAAGTTAATTTTAAATTGAAAGTCGCCATTAAAACTACAGCACCGGCTATTGATAATATTGAAAACAAAAAATCTTCCAACCCTCTGTAGAGTAGAGCTGAAACATTTTCTAAATCATTTGTAACTCTTGATATAATATCTCCACTTTGATTTTTCATAAAGTATGTATCTGGCTGATTTAAAATTTTTTTAAATAAATCTTCTCTCATAAAAAATTTTATTCTATTTCCCATCAACTGTCCTCTAGAACTAGAGTAGATTGATAAAAGTAATCTTATAATATAAATAATCAATAAAAAGGCTGAGAACAAAAAAAACTCTTTTAAATTTTTATTGGGAATTGAATTATCAATCAGATTTTGAACCACTATTGGTCCATATAAATCTAATATAGTCACAAAAAAACTGCTAACCAAAAAATAAGTTAGCAGCTTTCTCTCTTTTAAATAGTACTTAAAAATACTATTTAACATTTGATAACTCCTGATATAGCTCTTCTAAAGCGTCAATTACCCTAGGTGTCCCTCTTAGTATTTTATCTGATTCTATTATCATTATATTCCCTTTTTGTCCTGCTTTTGTTTGTTTTACAACTGGATTACTATTTAAAATATCATTTTTATTTTTTATAGCCATTGATCCTACAAGTATATCTGGATTTTCTGCTAATAAAAATTCTGGAGATAGGATGGGTCTTCCTCCTGGTAAACCTTTTGCTATATTCTCTATTCCTAAAGTATCAAAAATTTGTCCCGGCAACGAATTTGAACTAAATACCATCATTGGAGACGTCGAAAATAAAAATCCCCCTTTTATATTCAATGGTTTTTCTGCTATTTTTTCTTTTATAGTTTTTAATTTTAAATTATAATTATCAACCAGCTTATCTGCATTTTCTTTTTGTCCTGTCACAATACCGTATATCTCTAAGTTATTTAAAATTTGTTCAAAAGAATTAGCTTCGTTAATTATAAAATTCAACTTTCTTGCTTTTAAACTCTCTCCAAAATTTTCAGACATACTATTTAATATTACTAAATCTGGACTATATATTAAAACTTGTTCTATCGAAGGCTTCATTATTGTTCCAGCTTTTGGTAAAGTTTTTGTCTTTTCCTGTGGCCAAATTGGATTTCTTGCTGTATCCGCTATTGCCACAATATTTTTTTCTCCACCAATTAAATAAAATGACTCTACTGCCGCTGGATCTAATATTAAAACTTTTTTATATTCTTTTTCTTCTACTTTATTTCCTCTCGAATCAATGATAAAACCATTTTCTATTTTTAGAGCATAAACTAAATTACTCATTAAAATAGTAAAAATTAACATTACTCTTTTCATCTTTCCTCCTAAACTAATGGGATAACATATGGAATTCCACTTTCATCCTTTATAACTTTGGCTTTTAAATTATAAACTTCTTTTAAATTTTCTTCTGTTAATACTTCTAGTGGTGCTCCTTGATATTTTATCTCTCCATCTTTCATCATTATAAGCTCATCACAAAACATAGCTGCCAAATTCAAATCATGTAAAACAGCTACTCCTGTTAAAGATTTTTCAGATACTAAACTTTTCACCTTATTTAACAATTCAACTGCATGGTTCAAATCCAGTGCTGAAGTTGGTTCATCTAATAATAATATCTCTGGATCCTGAGTTAAAGCTCTCGCTAACAGAACCCTTTGAAACTCTCCTCCTGAAAGACTAATGGCCACTCTTTCAGAAAACCTTTCCAAACCCAAGAACTTTAAATTATCCTCAACTTTTTTTTTGTCTTCATACGAATATCCTGCCCAATCAGATTTCAAATGGGGTAATCTTCCCATCAATACAAAATCTTTTACCGACATATTTGTCATCAAATTTGATTTTTGAGGAACTAATGATACCAATTTAGCTTTTTCTTTTTTAGATAGTCGACTTGTTTCTTTTCCGTTGAATACAACCTCTCCTTCATTTGGATTCAAATATCCCAATATATTTTTTAGGAAGGTTGATTTACCACAGCCATTTGGTCCTAATATCCCTGTCATTTTTCCTTTAGCTATATTGACTTTTAACTTTTTTAAAATCTGTCTTTCCCCATATGAAAACGACAAATTATTCACTCTCACACCCATCAGTTCCCTCCTCTAGCCTTAAATGCTAAGTATAAAAAGAACGGAGCTCCAAAGAATGCTGTAACAACTCCTATTGGAATTTCTACAGGTGCTAAAAATAATCTTCCTATCGTATCACAAATTAGCAGAAAAAATCCTCCCGCTAAAGCTGCATTTGGAATCAATCTAGAATTTGACGGACCTACTAGCATTCTTATTGAATGTGGTACAATTAATCCAACAAATCCAATCATCCCCGAAAAAGCAACTGAAAATGCCACAACTAATGCTGATACAGTCAATATTTTAGCTTTTAATATGTGAACGTCAACTCCTAAAGAATTTGCTTCTTCATCACCTGATAACAAAGCGTCCAATTGATTTCTTTGCAGATAGAAAAATATCAATGAAAAAACCAATGGAAGAATTAAAAGCGATACCTTTGTCCAAGTTGCTCCACCTAAATACCCCATCAACCACATAGTTATTTTAAAAGACTCCTCGCCTATTAAATACATAGCAAAAGAGGTAAAAGCTCCTATAAAAGCAGATACAGCTATTCCTACTATCAAAAGAGTTGTTATTTCAACCTTACCGCTTCTATTGGATAGTTTAAATATAATAAAAGTACTTATTAAGCATGATAAAAATGCTAACACTCCATAAAATATATCAGGCAGTTGAAACACATATGCTATTACAGCTCCAAATGTAGCACTTGCTGCTATTCCTATTATATATGGATCCGCCAACGGATTTTGAAATACAGCTTGAACAACCACACCACTTGATGAAAGCATCATTCCTATCAATAGTGCCATCACTATTCTTGGCAGTCTTATATCGTAAATTATTGTTTTTATGTAATCTGGTGCTGTACTAATGGAAAATAACTGTTCCAATGATACAGAAACACTTCCTAATCCAATAGAAAGTGTTCCTGTTAGTATTATTCCCAGAATTAACATTAACGGTACATATTTTTTCATATTAATTCTCCTATTTTTTAGAAATTATACTTAAATCCTGCATAAAAACTTCTCTCTGCAGCTGGATTGTACTCTTTAGAATCTGAACTTATAGAGTTATAATACTTCTCATTAAATATATTATTGATTCCTGTGTATACTCTTAAATTTTCAACTGGCTTATAATTTAATGTTAAATTTGTTACAATATTTTCATTTTGCTTACCTTCTGTATTCTGATTATTCAAATAATATCCAGATGAATATACTGTATCCCAAATGACATTAACTTTCGAAGTTATTTCATAATCTAATGCAATATTAAATCTATTTGTTGGAACATCCGCTATCTCATTTCCTTCAATCATCTTATCTTGGTCTTTCAATATCTTTGTTTTAACCAAAGCATATCCCTCTCTCACTGTTAACTTTCCAAAATATTGTTCCGCATTTAACTCTAAACCATACCTTCTTGTTTTTCCAATATTGTAGTTTCTAAAATTCATTCCAGTATAATTTTCTGTCGCTATTTCATCCTTTGTTTCAGTCAAATATATTGCTCCACTCACAAAGCTTCCAAAGATATAATCTTTGAAACCAGTTTCATATGTTATATACGTTTCTGAATCCAAATCATTATTGACATATACTCCATCTATTTTATCCACTAACTGTGATGGTGTCGGAGATGTAAAACCTTTTTCTCCTTTTAAATATATATTTCCCGTCTCAGAATATAAGTAATTTCCTACTAACTCATAAGCCACATTCTCCATAGTTGTTTTTCTGTTTATAGTTGTACTTGATGTAGTTGTCCCATTTGACAAAGAATTTTTTAAGTACGCTCTATCAGTTTTATAATCCGCATATTCATATCTTACACCTTGAGTAAATTCAAATTTACCGATTGCATTTCTATTTAAAACAAATACGCTATGAGTATCTTTAGTTAAATCATTTTTATACTTCTCTGAGCTAAACATATCCATTTTGCTATCTCTTTTTAAGTTATTATTAATATAATCGTACCCTAAAATTAAACTACTTGCTTCACCATAGCTAATTTTTAATTTCGGTTTAAAGCCTACTTTTTCATCAGTATAATCCATATAATTCTTAACACTATATCCCATTTTTTCGTAATTATTCTTATTGTATATATCTGTTTTTTGGTAAAATCCAACTAAATCTAAAGTTACTTTTTCATTAAAGTTAAACTCATATTTTCCCGTAAATTCATCTTTTTTAGTATTATTGACAATTAACTCATCATATTTACCAACAAGACCATTGTTTTTAGGATTTGATAGCATACCTTTCGTAAGAGCTCTTGGTGATGTTGCATCATCTTTGTATCTTGAATATTTAAAAGTAAAGTTTTGTCTATCATCAATTTTATATTTTAAACTTCCTTCAAAATATTCCGAGTCCGATTCATCTCCATCTCTAAATCCTTTATAATCATTTTTAGTATAATTAATATTTATACCTAAATCTCCAACTGTTGTTCCATAAGAAACCTCACCTTTTTTTCCACCAAAAGTATTTAACTCTCCCGAAACTGAACCTCCTGTATAACCTGCTCCAGATTTTGTTACAATATTTATTATTCCTCCTCTTGTTCCACTTCCATAAAGGATGGCTCCGCCACCTGGAATAACCTCAATTTTTTCAATATTTTCAACTGGAACTGTATTGATTGGAGTTTTTGCATGAGATGTGTCTAATAGATTTACACTCACCCCATCTATTAAAACTTGCACGTTCGCTGTTGCTTTACTTCCTTGACCCCTCATATCGATTATAGGGTCTTTTGGATCTCCTATCAAATTTACACTTGGTACATCTTTTAGTGCTTCCGATACAGTTTGATAATTCTTTTCCTCAATGTCTTTAGCCGTAACAACTGTCACTGTGTTTGTGATATTTCTCTGTGCTGTTTCAAACCCCGTAGTCGAAATTACACTTTCACTTAATTTTACCCCTTTATTAGCTTCTTCATAAAAAAAGTCGTCATTTGAATAACTTAAAGCTGTCACTACTAGACTTAATATTGCTATTCTTTTGTTCATAATTTTTAATCCCTCTCCATTACTTTTTTATTGTTCCTAAAGTCTTCTCAACAACTGTAGTTAAAATTTCTCTAGATATATTGTTACCCCAAAATAAACCATCTTCTGTCAAAGTATAATGCTCATTCGTTTCAAATATAAAGTTATTGTCTTTCAAATTCGAGACTATCTCTTCAAAAATTACTTTTTCTTCAGGAGTTAAAAGTTCATTCACTACATTTTTACTCACTTGTGGGAACTGAAATAGTCCACTAAACTTATCCAATCTTTGTTGATAATCACTTTTTTCAACAAACATTGACATCTCTTTTTTCATCCTAAAAATAGAGATATTATCAACATTTCCTCCAGCTCCAACTCCGATTGGAAATGTATCTCCACCAAAATTTCTAGTTTTTATATACTTATATTTATCTCTTCCTTTTTTTGCTATCTTTGTTAGCTCCAAAATATAATATTCCCCATCTTTTGTCAGTTCTCTTATAAAAGCATCATGAAGTTCTCTTTCTCTCTTCAAATCCTCTTGAATTTTAACTTTTTCGTCTTTAATATCATGGGAAAGCGTGGACCCTTCATGCACCATTAATGAATAAAAACTTGAACTTCCTAAATCCAATTTTTTTATGATTCTGGCATCCTCTATAACATCCTCTATCCTCTGTTCTGGGTAGTTATAGATAATATCTATGCAGACCTCACCGTTAAATTTATCTTTCAGTTGGATTAATCTCTCCGTTACTTCATTTTTAGAATATGTTCTGTTGTAAAATTTTCTTCCTTCATCTGAAAAGCTTTGAATTCCCACAGATAATCTATTGACTCCATATCTATTCATCAACTCTATTTTTTCATCATTTAAGTTATGCAATGTTGTTTCTAAAGTAAATTCATACTCTTTAGAAAATTTTATATTTCTATTGACACTTTGAAGTATGCTTTCCAATTGTTCGCTTCTATAAACTGTCGGTGTTCCCCCACCAAAATATATTACATCTACACTTTTTTCCTTAAAGTATCTGTATTCTCCGTACCTATCAAACTCACTAACAATATAGTCTGCATAAGAATCTAAACTTTCACTCAGTTGCTCTCTATTCAAATTACAAAACGAACAAATTTTATCACAATATGGCGTATGGACGTATATTGCTCTTGGGACATCTTTTGGTTCTTCTTTTAATTTTTCTAAAAACTCTTCCTCAGTAACTCTCCTTTGAGGATAATATTTACCTATTAATCCACTCGAGTTATGGTGACTCTTATACCTTGTTTCAAAATGCATTATTTACTCACTTCCCTTTAGTTTCTATATCTATTGCTTGTGCCCCTGCCAACTTTATGTCCGACATTATATCTACTACATCCCCGTAGTCAATTCCTCTATCAGCTAGTATTGCCACTCTTTTATTTTCCATCGTTAAAACTATGTTTTTTACTCTTTCCTGTAATTCATCTTTCGTCACATCCACTATAGAACTCTCTTTTTGCTTATCTATCTTTATTTTTAATTCTCCATTATTTGCAACTAAAATTGATATCTTATCAACAGCTTCAGTTATTTCAGAGATTTCAGATTTAGGTAAATCTATCTTCATTCCTTTCATATCATCAAATGTTGTAGCAACCATAAAAAATATTAACAATAAAAATACCACGTCGATTAACGGAGTTAAATCGGGTGTTAGTTGCTTTCTCTGATAATTCATAAATCCCTTTGATTTAAACATACTACATCCCTACATCTTTCTTAAAATATTTATAAATTCCACTACATTTTTTTCCATATCAACCAATGCTTTTTCAATTTTTTTCTGATAAAAGTTATAAAATATTAAAGCTGGTATCGCCACTATTAGACCTGATGCTGTGGTTATCAATGCCTGAGAAATTCCAAAAGCTAAAACTGTTGGATCACCTGCTCCATATTTTGACATGGCTGTGAACGCTCCAATCATCCCTGTTACAGTTCCTAACAAACCAGCTAAAGGAGTAACATTCGCTGCTAAAGCTAAAATCCACATATTTTTTTCCAATTTTGGCATTTCTCTTAAAGCGCACTCTCTTGCTTTTTCCTCCAAATAATCATAAGTACAACAGTTCATTTTTTCACCGTTATATTCTATTAAAATTGTTTTCATAACTTTAGCTGATGTATTTTTAAAACAATCGCAAGTCTTTATAGCTCTCTCTCTCTCATTGTTTTTGATAAATTTTTCTAGATGATTTATTAAAAGTTCTCCATTGTCTTTTTCATTTTTGAAAAAATAATATCCTCTTTCCAATATCACACTAAGACCTGCTACAGATAAGAATATTATCACAGCCATCAACGGTCCTCCTGCTTTAATTATATCTATCATCCATTCCCTCCTAAACTTAAATATTTTGACATTCAAAGTTATTATATTGATTTTATTCTAAATAGTCAATATATTTTTTAGGCAAAGTATTTTTTTATAAATAATTTGATAATTAAAATATTTTTTGTTATAATCGTTATGGATTAACTACTTATTTTTTGGAGGAATTATGAAGTTTTTTATTTTTTCAATAGTTTTACATATAGCTATTTTTATTTTTGGTTTTTCTTTAGATTCAAATAAAAATTTTGAAATTGAAAATATTGGAAATGATTTTTCGGCTCCGGCTATCTCAGTTAATTTTAATTTTTCACAAGAAACTGATGCTTCTCAATTAAATGCTCCTTTAGAAGAGATTAAAGAAGAAATAGCCAAAGAAATAACAGAAGAGAAAACAAAAGAAATAGTCGATATACCAAAAGATGAACCTAAAAAAGAGGAACCCAAAGTTGAAGTAAAAAAGAAAGTCAGCAAACCTAAAAAATCTTTAGAAAAAAAGAAAACTGAATCTAATAAAGAAGCGAAAGCTTTACAAAATACTGACACCCCTACTAATAGCAACAATAGTGATTTAATTGAACTTTCACATGGAGTTTTTGCTGCTAAAAATCAAGGAGTTCAAGGACTTAAATATTCTTTTATTTCCCAACCTGACCCAGAGTACCCTCTAGCTGCTAAAAGAATATCTTATGGTAAAGAAGTGTCTATCAAAGTGAGATTTCTTGTCGGATTCAACGGTGAAATTGAAGATATCAAATTTTATAACGATAAAGATAATTTAGGTTTCCAAAGAGAAGTCGAAAAAACTTTAAATAAGTGGAAATTGACTCCTGTAACTTTAAATGACAAGCCAATAAAATTATACTTTTATAAAGAGTTCAAATTTAATCAAAAATAATGGGAGGATTTTAATTTTATGAAAATACTTATTACATATTCATCAAAAACTGGAAACACAGAAAAAATAGCTCAAGCTATTCATAGGGGTATTCCAACTGCTACTCTTTTACCAATCTCTGAAATTATAAACTTAGATTACGATTTAATTTTTGTAGGTGGTTGGATTGATAGAGCCACTTTTGACCAAATATCATTAACTTTAGCGAAACAAATTTTTGACAAAAATGTCGCTTACTTTTTTACTTTAGGAGCATACCCTCACTCGGATCATGCTAAAGGCTGCGTCAAAAATATTGAAACTTTGTTAAAAAATAATAACAATAATGTCCTTGGAGGTTACTTTTGTCAAGGAGCTATCGACCCAAAATTAATCTCTTGGTTATCTACACTCCCATCTGATCATAAGATGTCGCCTAATGAAGAGAGAAGACAAAGATGGGAAGATGCTAAATCTCATCCTGATCAATTAGATTTAGATAATGCTACTCAATTTGCATTAAATATCCTTTCTCAATGTAAGTAAAAATAGATTTAGCAAAAAATAAACAGCTTAAACCTCTTATAATATAAGGCTTAAGCTGTTTAAATTTTATAAACTTTGAAAACTCTCTAAACACTCTTTTATAAGTTCTTTTTTCTCATCTCTTGGAACATACACTGCAAATATTTCTTTCTCATCCTCAGCAAAAAATTTTATAGAGTAACTTTCTCTTCCAAACATTATATCCTTCACTAAGAAAATTTCTTTTATCTTTCCAACACTCAAATGTCCCCCTATCGCTGAATCTTTGTCATGAAAATTTAAAAAACCATGAGCATAGAATCCTTTTGGAAACTTATCTTGAATCTCTAAAACAAAATTTGGCGTGACAACTAATAGAAATACTTTTTCCCATTCTCTTAAAGTGTTAAATAGTTCATCTATTCTTTCTACATCATACTTTCTCACAGTTGGCGCTTCTCTTAAAACTTCAAGCATTGAAATTCCCAACTCTTTTGCGATTTTACCTAAAGATATTTTCTCATCATTCGTTAACATATCGCTTATTTTACTTTTCATAAACCCCTCCTACATCACATTCGTAAGAAGAATATATTATATTTTAAAAAGTTTGTCAATCAAATATTTTTGAAATATTCATATAGTTTTAAATTTTCATTAAATTTCACTTCCTCTATTATGTAGTTTTCACCATAATTCTCCATATCTTCATACAATTTTTTCAAAGTGATTACTTCAATACTCATAGTAAGTTTATAACTTTTTTCATCTGTTGTTTCACACTCAGTTGCCAAAATATACCCCATTGTTTTTAGCATACCCAAAATATCTCTAGTAAACTCCATTGGAATTCTTAGGTTTTCGGATATTTCCATAGCTGATATAGCCTTATCATTTTTTAGATAGTTTTCCATTAACAGCAGTAATACTTGCTCAGTTACCCTATACTTCGAAATAAAATTTATCTTTTTTATTATTCCAATTTTTCCCAAGTTATCTCTATTTTGTAAAATATATGAAAAATGTGCTCCTAGTAAAATTAAAAACCATACAATTTTTAACCATATTAAAGAAAGTAAAAGAACTGAAAAACTTCCATAAATCTTATTATATGTCGTTATTATTATCTGTAATTTTACTAAAAGCATATTACTTTGATTCAATAAAAATGAAACTATAAAGCTACTCCAGATAGTTGGCACTAGATTCACCTTTGTATTTGGTAAAACTGTATAAAAAAATATAAAAAATATCCATAGAGCCAAATACGGTGCAATTAGTTGTATAATATAGTCACTATAAAATATATCAATTTTTAAACTAGTCAATATGTTGGCTCCAATGATACTCACCGGCAACATTAGAAAAACGATAAAGTAGTCACTTACTTTTCTGAAAACACCTCTCGTTCGCCTAATTCCCCATATACTATTTAACGCCTTCTCAATCACAGAAAACATTAATACTATAACCCAGCCCAACGATAGAAATCCAACTCCTGCAATTATTCCACTTCTTGTATTTTGCAATAAATTCTGAGTTGTTTCTAATATAAGACTTACAGTTTCTTCGTTAAGTGGTGAACTTTCTGTAAGCTCTTTAAGGTAATAGTTATCTATTCCAAACCATCTTCCTATACTAAATGCTATTGCTAAAATTGGAATAAAAGATAATGTTGTAAAGTAACACAAGGTGTTAGCCCACAAATTTGAATTTGATCTCTTATAATTTTCTAAAGCTCCTTTCATTTGATTATAAAAGTGAGTCAATTGTAACTCATTAATATAATTTCTTATTTTATTTATAAATTTTAAAATCATCTCTCACCCTCCTAATCTATTCTTTTTCAATTTTACCATATTTCCTTTAATTAAGAAAATTAAAAGAACCTCCAAATAAGAGGTTCTTTTAACACGAGGGGATTATTTATTTTTATAACACTTTTTCTTTATTATATCTTTTAGACACAAACTTTCAAGAAAAAGTTTTGAAGTTTTTTTAATTTTTTATCCCTATTATACAGCTTCTTCTATATCCTTTGGAATTCCAAAGAAATATGTTATTATAAATCCAGCTACATAAGATATTCCTAGTCCAATTATATAGTAAAGAATTTTTCCTGGTACAACTAATGGAATTGCCGTTATCCCAGATGGTCCAAACGCTATTGTTTGAACTTTCGTCGCTGCTAAAAATGCTCCACCTAATCCACCAGCTATTGAAGCTGTTACAAATGGTTTTCCGAGTGGAAGTGTCACTCCATAAAGCATCGGCTCTCCAATTCCCAATATTGCAACTGGCATAGCAGCTTTTATGACATCTCTTAATTTTTTATTATGCTTTGCTTTTATATAGATTGCTGCTGCTCCACCAATTTGTCCTCCACCTGCCATACAAAGAATTGGAAATAGTGAAATACTTCCAAATTGTGTCAGTTGAACCATGTAAAACGGTATCAATCCATGATGTAACCCTACCATCAATAGCGATAGGAAAGATGACGCTAATATAAATCCACCTATTATTGCTATTGGTCCTTCACTCATTATAAAAAATGAAAATATTTTTATAATTACATCTGAAGCCACTCCTGAAAAAGGCATTATTATAAATACTGTTAATGTTCCTACTATCAATATGGCAAGTGTTGGCGTTATAATTGAATCCAAAAAATCTGGTATAATTTTTCTAAGCTGTTTTTCAACCCAAGCTAGAATTGCAACACCCATTATCACCCCTATAATTCCACCTTTTCCTGGAATTAAAATACTGCTCAGTGGTACCTCTGCATTATACAAACCTAAAGCTTTTGAAAATATATTTATATTTGAACTTATCGTTATCGCTCCAATAATTCCACCTAGAGCAGGTGTTGCACCAAATTCATTAGCTGAGTTTACACCTACAAATATTGCAAAATATGCAAATAATCCATTTCCTAAAGTTTGAAAAAAAGTTATCCACATAGGCATATCTTTTATTCCCTCTGCTGTATACACATTTTGAAAATACCCTGCTATTCCATTTAAAAGTCCCGCACCTATTATAGCTGGAATTAGTGGAATAAATATATTTGCCATTCTTCGCAATATTGAAGAGAATTTACCCTGCTTTGATTTTACGTTCTCCTTTGTCTTTTTCCACTCTTCATTGTCAACTACTATTTCCCCACAAAGTTTTTTCATCTCATCTGCTATTTTTTTACTTTTTCCCGGTCCCACAACAACTTGAATTGTATCATCCTTTATTACTTTTATTACTCCGGAAATCTCATCCAAACTTTTAAAATCTACTTTTTCAACATCTTTAACTGAAACCCTTATCCTTGTCATACAGTTATTTATAACTGCTATATTATCTTTTGAGCCCAATTTTTCAATTATCGCTTTTGCAATTGATTGATTATCCATGTTACTCTCCCATCCCTATTATTTTATTGCTTCCCTTATGAATCCACTTGATTCATTTAATCTTTCTAACGCTTTCTCTTTATTACACTGTAATAAAACCATCACAATAGCCACTTTTACTTGATTACCAGCTTTTTCTAATGCCTCTTGAGCTACCTCATAACTACATCCAGTTATTTGCATTACGTTATTTTTCGCTCTTTCTTGTAATTTTATATTAGTAATTTTTAAATCTACCATTAGATTTTCATAAACTTTTCCTATTCCTGTCATTGAAGTTGTACTAATCATATTTAAAATTAACTTTTGAGCCGTTCCCGCTTTCATTCTAGTAGAGCCTGTTAAAACCTCTGGTCCCACCTCCACCTCTATCGCCACATCTGCTATTTCCCCAATTTTACTTCCTTTATTACATGAGATTGCTATTGTCTTACAGCCCATTTTTTTTGCATACTCAATTCCACCTATTACATACGGTGTTCTTCCTGAAGCTGCTATCCCACAAACTATATCATTCGATTTTAATTCTATTCCATCCAATTCTTCTACGGCTAACTCCTTAGAATCTTCAGCCCCTTCCTGTGCTTCTATAAAGGCTTTTTCCCCTCCTGCTATCAGTCCCATCACCTTTGTCTTATCTACACCAAATGTTGGTGGACATTCAACAGCATCTAAAACTCCCAATCTTCCACTTGTTCCAGCTCCCATATATATCAATCTTCCACCATTATTAAAAGCTCCAATAACTAGCTCCACCGCTTTTTCAATCTCTGGAATAACTTCCTGAACACTTTCAGGAACTCTTTTATCCTCTTCATTTATAAGCATTAAAATCTCTTTTACATCCATACTATCCATTCTCATACTTTTTACATTTCTCGTTTCTGTCATTTTTCCTTCTAATATCTTTTCCATTTATTTCTCCACCCATCCCACTATTTTTTTACTTCTATCTATGTATTCTTTTACTTTTTTATAATCTTTTTGCATCAATCTTAGAAAAATACTATCCAATATTATCATCTGTGCCATCCTAGATGAGATAGCCGAACTTCTAAGTATACTTTCTTTGGAAACAACACCAATATTATAATCACTCAAGGAAGAAAGCGTATTTTTACCAATTGAAGTTATTGAAATAACACAGATATTCATCTCCTTAGCTATACCTACAACGTCTAAAATTTCTTGGGTTTCTCCTCTATGAGAGATTGCTATAATTAAATCATTAACGTCCATTGTTGAAAGTTTCATAAGTTGCATTTGCTTACTTTCATAGTGAACTGTATCTATTTTTATCTTCATCAATTTTAGCTCCAAATCTCTAGCTACAATTGATGACATTCCCGTACCTATTATCAAAATACGACCACTTTCTCTTATTTTTTCTATAATAGTTTCAAAATTTTTATAATCAATCACTCCTACAGTAGTATTTAAAGCTTCTACAGTTTCTGCTAATGTTTTTTTGGTTACCTCCTCCAAAGAATCTTCTAAATCTATTTCGCTATGAATTTTATTTTTTAATAAATTTTTTTTATGTTCCAAATCCCTTTCTAACTGCAACTTAAATGCTACGTATCCTGAAAAACCTATTTTTTTTATAAATTTTATAATAGATGATTGACTTACTCCAATTTTTTTAGCTAGTTCCGTTGAAGTTATTTCTCCTATTATTTTTTTATTTTTGATCACATACATTGCAATCACTTTCTCACTTTCAGACAAATTATTTTCCAAACTTTTTATAATATTTTCAATCATATATCCACCTTTCCAAACATATATTACAGTATTTATATTCCAAAAGCAAGAATTTTTTATTTTTATTATATAAAAAATTTAAGAATATTTTATTCTTGTTTAAACAAAAAAAGTGGAGAAATATTCTCCACTAAAATACTATTTTATTTTCTTGATTGTATCTATGACAGTTCCATCTCTATATTCAACAACTGCAACTATTTCATCTTCAAATTCAATATCATTTTCTTGTCCAGTCATTCCTCTAGCAATATCTCTTAACTCTTCTATCGTCTTTATCGGAAGTTTTGAATTTTTAAACTTTTCTAACAAATCTTTTCTTAAAGGATTTATAGCTATTCCCCTTTCTGTCACAAGAATGTCAACTGTTTCCCCTGGTGTAGTCAATGTTGTGACTTTATCTTTTACAACAGATATCCTTGAATTAACTAGTTGTGATACTATTATACATAATTTTGAACCTGCCGCAGTATCAGAGTGACCACCTGATCCTCCCATTATAACTCCATTAGATCCTGTTGTTACATTCACATTAAAGTTTGTATCAATCTCTGTTGCTCCCAAAATAACAACATCTAATTTGTTTACAACAGCTCCTTTATTATTTGCATTCGCATACATTGATGCTGACATTGTTATATGTGCCGGATTTTCTTTAGCTGATTTTATAGCATCTAAATCAAAACACTGAACATCAAACAAAGCTTTGAACAATCCCTCTTTATACATGTCAACAATATACCCTGTTATTCCTCCAGATGCAAAACTTCCACAAATCTCCCTTTGTTTCATTATATCTTTTAACTGTGCTGCCACAGCTAGAGAAATCCCTCCTGCACCAGTTTGAAAACTCATACCATTTTTTAAATATCCAGATTCTTCAATAAATTTCGCTGTTAAATCTGCAACTTTTAATCCAATTGGATTTTTAGTTATTTGAGTTGTTCCTGACACAATTCCTTTTGGATCTCCTATTGCATCTACAACTAAAACATAATCCACTAAAGTTTGGTTTATTTCAATTGTTGTGTTTGGATATTCAACTAAGTTATCTGTTATGGCTACAACTATATTTGCTAACTCTGCATCTGTATGAGCATATCCTAATGCTCCACAAGCTGATTTTCCATCTACACCATTTATATTTCCATATTCATCACTCGTAGGAGCTGCCATAAATGCAATATCGATAGTTCTCTCTCCTGATTCAAATATTCTTGCTCTTCCACCATGTGTATGCATTATAGCAGGTTTTTCTAACTTTCCTTGAGATATAGCTTCAGCCACTGGTCCAGATATATACGCTGCATATATTTGAGTTACTACCCTATTTTCTATCATTTTTACTAAGCCTTTATGACAAGGGAATATCGAACTTGCTGCTATCGTTACATCTTTATACCCTCTTTTCGCAATCTCTTCCATTACCATATTTAAAACAAAATCCCCATTTCTTAAGTGGTGATGAAATGAAACTACCATCCCATCTTTCAATGGTAATTTATCCATTAATTTACTTAAATCCATATGTAATTTTGAATCTTGAGAAGATATAGTTTTAAATTTAAAATCCTTTTTTATTACTCCATCTTTATTTGAAAGATACCCTTTGTATTGTTTTACTTCTCCATACCCTTCTATAAATTCAGGAATTTCTCTTCCTAAAATATTTTTCATTAGAACACCTCACTCTAAATTAATCTAATAATCCAATCATTTCAGCAATTTCTAAAGTCTGGATAGCTCTATTTATAATTGGAAGGTCAACCATCTTTCCATCTAAAGAGAACACTCCTAACCCTTCTTTTTCTGCTTCTTCTTTTGCTGCCATAACTCTCAAAGCATGGCTTATCTCCTGCTTTGTTGGAGAATACACTTCATGAATTGTATCTATTTGCCTTGGATTTATAGCTAATTTTCCAGAGAATCCTAACATCTTAGCTTTTCTCGAATCTGCTGCTAATCCCACATAGTCATTTGTATCTGTAAAAGGTGTATCTATTGCGTCTACCTTCAATGCCTTACAAGCGTTTACAACCTTTGTTCTGGCATAGAATAACTCCTCTGAATCCTTTGTTCTCTTCACTGCTAAATCTGCTGCTAAGTCTTCTCCACCTAGTAAAACAGCTTGAATTCTTTTAGAAGATTTTATTGTTTCATAAACAGTTTCCACTCCATAAGCTGTTTCTACTAAAGCATGAACTTTTATAGTTCCTACCTCAATACCTTCCTCTTCCTCAATTCTTTCTAGCTCTTTTTCCAAAATTGCCATATCTTCTGGAGTAGCCTTTGGAAGCAATATTGCATCTGGCTTTAGTCTAGCCATCTTATCTATATCTGTCATCGCAAATGGAGATGATAATGGATTTATTCTTATCACAACCTCTGTATCTCCATAACTCATTGTTCTCATAGCTTCTGTTACTAATATTCTTGCTGCATCTTTTTCTGTTAGAGCAACTGCATCTTCTAAATCAAATATTACTGAATCCGCTCCAAATGTATCTGCTGTTTGTAGCATACCTGGGTTATTTCCAGGCATAAATAACATTGTTCTTCTTAACTTCACATTAACACCTCACCTTAAAAGGAATATTTAACAACCTCTTTTAACAGCTCCCTCAATTCTAGCTCTTATTGTATAATCTAAAGCCCCTTTATCTTGAGCTTTCACTAAAATTGAAGTAATTCCCATCTCTTTTAACTTTTCTTCAATAACCATCTTTATATGATTTCCAAATTGCTTTTCTACAACACTTTCTAACTCAATATCTATTCCATTTTCACTTGGAGTTAACATTATAAATATATCATTAGACTCCAGTGTTCCACATTTAGCGGGTTTATTTATCGTCATTCTATTCACCTCTTAGAATTTTCTATAAAATTAAAGGAAAAGGTAGGAGACCCCCACCTTTTCCCAGAATTAAAAGTCTATTACTTTCTTCTGTTTACTAAAGCTTCTACTCTGCTCATTTCGTTGAATACGATCATGTATCCTTCGTCAACTCCCATTCCAGGTTTTGCTAAAACTTGAAGAGCTCCACATGCCATAGCTATGTTAGTAGTAACTTCAGCTGATCTGTTAGTCTCGTTACAAGTTCCTCCACAGTAAGAACCAATTCCTACTTTATTACAGTAAAGAATTGCATCCGCTATGTTATTTACCCCTCCTAAATCTGGAGTTTTTATTTGAACTACGTGTCCAGCCTTAGCATCAGCAAAAGCTGCTATATCCTCATAAGTGTTACACCACTCATCAGCAACTAACTCGATTCCCATGTTTCTTCTATCCACTTCAGCTGTCAATGCCGCTAAAGCTTCAATTTGTTTATCTCTATCCTCTACGTCCATAGGCCCTTCAATTCTTAATTTAAAAGGTTTTGCCGCATCCACTAATGTCTGTAAGTAATCTGCCATTTTTGTTGTATCACAATCAAATGCAGCTCCAATTGTTCCGTATACATCTATATGTAAAATAGGCGTGTAATCATCTGAATCTCTTAAGTGAATTATTCTATCTCTTAACCATCCAACATACTCAAGTAGTAACTCTCCATTTTTACCTAATTTTGTTTCTACATGATTTATCAAAGCGTGTGGTAAAACATCAGCAGATTTTATAATCATTTTGTCTGCATTCTCATATCTGTTATCTCCTGATTGAGTGAATATAGGTCTTTTTGAAATCTCTAAACCTGTATTATAGTCTTTTTGAATAACTTCAGCCATAGTCACTTTTCTAGCTTTTGCTACAGCATCTAATAAAGCCTGAGTAATTCCATATCTTATAGCAGTATGCAATCTTTTTCCATCTAGTAACATTCCGTCAAACTCTTCAGCTAATGATTTAAAATTATCTAACTCTTTTCCGATTAACTTTGGAGCAATTTCTTTTTCAATTACTGGAATAAAATCTTTAGCTAAGAATAACGGATCTCTTCCACCCGCACCTGAATATTGCACTGCTGCACAATCTCCAAACGCCACTTGACCATCTTCTAATATTAATTGTACAGAGATTGCTTCTCCAGCTTGTCTAATTGAAGTAAATCCTTCTGTTACTGGCTCCCCTATATAAGCAAACCCATCATGTCCTGCTCCATTTTTTATAGCTCTTTGGTCATCAAAATAGAAACCTGTTTTTCCTGCTGAACATACTACATCAACTATTCTCATTTTAATTCCTCCTGATTTTTACGAGGGAGATTATTACTCTCCCTAACTTTTATAATAAATCAAATTTTAAATTATATTTTTTATTTTATAGAAATTACTTTGTTGCTGGTCTTCCAATTAACGTTCCTTTTCCTACAGCAAATATATCATCCACTGTCATTTGGAAACTTATCTCTCTTCCTTCAAAATCTGCTCTTTCTTGTAACTTAGCAGTATGGAATGCTTTTATATCCTCTGATAATGGTAAATTTCCTGCATTTAAATATCTAATCATTCCATTATTGTCTCTCGCTGGTAACATCTTTCCTGCATTATATTTAGAAGGTGCAAATGGAATATCTAAAACTCCCTGCTCGAACGCTTTAACAGTTCCCACTGCCAAATCTCCATCTCCTAATTCAAGTACTTTATCGATAATTTGTTTAACTTCTCTTTTTATCATATCTTTTTCAAATTGAACCTCTTCTGAGTTTGGTAATTTTTGTCCTCTTAATAAGTTTAATACCATCTTTGTCGCTCTAATTCCCATAGCATTAGCTTCTTTTGTTGGTACTCCAATTGCTTCGTGAGGTGTTTTTACAATAACCTTCGTTGCACCTGCTAATGCAGCCGCTGATGCTCCATTTGAAATAACTCCAAATGCCTTAGCCTCATCTTCAGGGAACCCTCCCATCCACTGGTGGAATACAGATGTTAATTGCATATTTTCATACCCAAACTCTTTACAATATTCTTCAGCTTGCTCCATCATAGATCTTACTGCAGCAACGTCTTGTACTAAATTTCCACATTGTCCGTACCCTAAAGTGATATTTTTAACTCCTTGCTCAGCAGCTAATAAACACTCAATAATTTGAACGGCATTTGAGATTGATGGCGGAACTAATGTTCCTGTCAACGGTCCAAACGGTTCTCTGTTGATAGAAATTCCTTGCTCTTCGTACCATCCAACTAATCTATCACAGTATTGCCAATCTCTTATTGTCTGCTCTAAACTTACTGATTTTGCATAAGGAATGTTGTAAGAAATTCCTCCACCTTCGTTTGATGTATATCCAGCAGCTAGCATAATTTCTGATAACAATCTAGCATCTGGAGTCCCGTGTCTCAATTGTAAAGGTAGATTTACAGCTTCTACAACTTCTCTACAACCTTTAACTCCGTGGTTTACACCTGGGAATCCGTTAAGTAATGATCTCCCAGCTTTTTTAGACTCCTCAATTCCTTTTTCACAGTTCTCGTATTTATTTTGTCTTGTATAAGAATCTATTGTAGAAGGTAGTAAATCTGCTCCTCCCTCTTTATCTAAGAAATTTAACAACTCAATATGTTGTTCAATCAAAGCAACTCCAGCTCTTGGTTGAGCTAATGTTATATTTTTTTCTTTCGCATCTATTAATTTTTTAGCAAAATTTTTATGCTTTGGTAACGCCTTGTGATAAGCTACAGCTTCCTCTAAGTCCACTTCTTCACCTGTTGGCCACTGCTTTAAAACCTCTTCTCTCACTTTAAAGAACTCTTCATCAGTCCATTTTTTAAATTTTAAATTCATTGATCAGATTCCTCCTCAAAACTTATACTTCAATCAGATATTTTTTCATTATTTTTATTGCTAAATCTGGCTCTTTTTGAGCTAACAACCCCATGGAAGATAAGATATATGTTTTATCTACCATAAATTTTGGGTTTTCTGGTTTCAAATATATCGGTTCTGCTGGATTAAACGTACCAGCTGCTAAAATTCCTCTTGGGTCCTCGCTATGAACGATAACTCCACCAGTTCCTATTATATAAGGTGCATTTAGGAGATCCTTTCCACTTTGATTAAACATTGTTCCCATAGGTGTATAGATACATTCTAATACTCCACAATGTCTTGTCATTGATAACTCCGTTGCAACTTTAGCCATAGCTTCATCAAATAAAATCTCCTCTTTTGTTTGAGGCACCATTTTTATGTGATCATGCCTATAACTACAATGACCTTTTACATCCCATTTCTTATCCACATCATTTAAGTAATTCCTAATTTTCTTAGTTCCAGCTGCTTCTAGTAAAGAAATTGCCGAGTATCTCATTCCTAAATCTCCCTCAACAGTTCTTTTAGCAACAGGATCTTCTAACCCTTTCAAAAGCACTCCTGGCTTTGATGGTTCACCTTTTCCAATGGAATGAATATCTGTAGTTGCCCCACCAATATCAACGATTATTAAATCTCCTATTCCATCTTCTTCATCTGTTCCTTCAGATAATACCTCTGCTGCTTTTAGTACTGCCGCAGGAGTTGGCATCAAGATTCCACTGATAAAGTTCTCAGCCTTTTTCATTCCTTTTGCTTCTATTATCTTATTCATAAATACTTTTCTTATCTCTTCACGAGCTGGTTCAACATTGAGTTTATTTATCTTTGGCATCACATTATCTGCCATATAATAGTCTAATTTTGCCTCAGAAAAAATTTTCTCTATCTCATCTGATGCTGCTTTATTACCTGCTACAACAATTGGTTTTCTTATATCATGCTCAACTATTAATCTAGCATTATGTATTATACACTCTTTATTTCCACCGTCAGTTCCACCAGCCAAAAGAATTATATCTATCGGTGAGCTTTTAATTTCCTCCATCTCACGAGAATTTAATTCATACGAGTATGTTTTCATAACTCTTGCCCCTGCTCCTAAAGCCGCTTTTTTTGCTGCTTCAGCTGTCAGTTCTGGAACTAATCCAATCGCAACCATCTTTAATCCACCAGCTGCTGATGAACATGCTATTTTGTCCACAAATTCAACTTGTGATATTGGAATTTCCTTCTCAATTTTTTTTACAAGTTTACTATAGGCTTTGTCAAAACCAATCATTATATTATCTTCTACAGTTGTTATATCTTTAGCAGTTGCTAGAATTCTTTCTCCTACTAAATCTATCGCTGTCAACTTCGTGTATGTACTGCCAAAGTCAATAGTTAGATAACATTTCATAGAAATCATCTCTTTTCTTTAAGTTTATTTAAGTTTAGATAATTAAATTCCCAAATCTGATTTTAAATCTTCCGTTGTAAGTTCAATCGGAGTTCCTGGTCTATAAACTCTATTGAACCCCATCGCTTTAAATCTCGATTCTACCTCTGACCATTCCTGTTTTCCAACAACAATATTTCCTCCAACATATAGTAAGATATCTTTTAATCCAGCTTCTTCACACTTTTCTCTCATTCCTTGGCAATCTAACTCCCCATGTCCATATAGAGATGATACGATTATTGCATCAGCCTTTGTCTCTATTGCAGCGTTAATGAAATCAATCTGTGGAGATAAAACTCCTATATTGATCACTTCAAATCCATTGCTTTCCAATACGTGATGTATAATTTTATTTCCTACTGCATGACAGTCAGAACCGATTACACCAATTACTACTTTCTTTCCATTTTTCATTGAAAATAACACCTCACCATTTTTTTTCCTATAAAAAACAAACTTTTATAATGTATTTTATACACTACGTTTAAAAAAAACACAACACAAATAATAAATTTATATCATTGATTTTTCAATTATTTATAAAATATATTATAACTATTTACTTTTCTATCACATTTTTATTTTTTATTACATTAATATATATAATAATATGATTTCATTGATTTTTTTTTATATTTATGCTATACTTTGGTTGGATAATTTATACTAGAGCTGACAAGAGTGGGGAAATCCCACTCTTTCTTTATAGTTTTTATTTAGAAAGAGGTGAAATTTTATGATAAAACTTGATAAAAGAGAGGTGGAAGAAACTCTTTTAAAGATAGAAAAAATAGTTATTCCAGCTGTCGAAAAAAGAAATCTTAATTTAGTTGATTTAGAATATCTTCAAGAGGGGGGATATCTATGCGTTCGTATTTTTATAGAGAAACCTGAAGGCGATATCACCCTTGAAGATTGTGGCTCTCTTAGCAACGAAATTGATGAAGCTATCGACGCTTTAATTCCTCACAAATTCTTTTTAGAAGTGTCTTCTCCTGGAGTTGAAAGACCTCTAAAAAAACAAGCTGATTTCATTAGATTCAACGGTGAGAAAATTAAAGTTAATTTAAAACATAAACTTAATGATAATAAGAATTTTGAAGGTATTATTGAAGATTTTAAAGATGAAACACTTTTCTTAAATATAAAAGATAAGACTCTTGAAATCCCTTTTAAAGAGATAAAAAAAGCAAATATTGTCTTTGATTTTAGTGATATTTAATTAATTATTTAGTTTTAGTTAGGAGGAAAACCCATTATGAAAAGTAAAGATGGAAAAATCTTTTTAGAAGCTCTTGAGCAACTTGAAAAAGAAAAAGGAATAAACAAAGAAAGTCTTCTTGAAGCGGTGGAACAGGCTATGTTAGCCGCTTATAAAAAGCACTATGGTGAGGAAGAAAACGTTGAAGTAGAAATCAATAGATCAACAGGAGAAGTAAAGGTTTTTGAAGTGAAAACAGTTGTCACTGCTGAAGATTTATATGATGCTGCACTTGAAGTTTCTGTAGAAGATGCTATTGAAGCTGGTCACAAAAGAGCTAAAGTTGGAGATGTTATTAAACTTGAAGTTAACTGTGAAGAGTTCAGAAGAAATGCAATACAAAATGGTAAACAGATTGTTATTCAAAAAGTTAGGGAAGCTGAAAGACAAAATATTTTTGATAAATTTAAAGTTAAAGAGCATGATATCATCACAGGTATTATCAGAAGAATCGACGAAAAAAGAAATATTTTTATTGAGTTTGATGGATGTGAAGCTATTTTGACAACTGCTGAGCAATCACCAGCAGACGTCTATAGAGTTGGGGAAAGAATTAAAGTTTATATCGCTGAAGTTGAAAAAACAAATAAATTCCCTAAAATTGTAATTTCTAGAAAAAATGAAGGATTATTGAAAAAGTTATTTGAATTAGAAATTCCAGAAATTGCAGATGGTATTATTGAAATTAAATCAGTTGCTAGGGAAGCTGGTTCTAGAGCAAAAGTCGCTGTTTATTCAGCCGATAATAATATCGACACTGTCGGAGCTTGTATTGGACAAAAAGGATTAAGAATAAGAAATATTGTCAATGAATTAAATGGTGAAAAAATTGATATCGTTGTTTGGAAAGAGGACGTTAAAGAATTTGTATCTGCTGTTCTTAGCCCAGCCAAAGTCATTAGTGTTGAAGTTCTTGAAGAGGGAAGTACTGCCAGAGTTTTAGTTGAAAACTCGCAACTTTCTTTAGCTATTGGTAAAAACGGACAAAATGCAAGGCTTGCTGCTAAACTAACTGGTATGAGAGTTGACATTAAAACTGTTACTTTAAACGAGGAAGAAAATGCTTAATCATACACCAGAAAGAACTTGTGTCATTTGTAAAGAAAAGAAAAATAAAAGCGATCTTTTCAGAATCGCAAAAATTGGTGAAAACAACTATTCATTTGATGAAAAACAAAAACTTCAAGCTAGAGCAATCTATGTTTGTAAGACTCATGAATGTATTAAAAGAATTTCAAAAAATAAAAAATATAGCCTAAAAATAGAAGATTTACTTACTATGATAAACCTTCTTAAGAAACAATCTAAAGATTACTTGAATATTTTAAAGGCAATGAAGAACTCTGAACATCTAACTTTTGGTATCAATATGGTTATGGAGGATATTCAACATATCCATTTCCTAATAATCGCTGAAGATATTAGTGAGAAAAATGATAAAAAAATAATTGCAAAAGCTAAGGAGCTTAACATTCCTTACGCACATTTTGGGAATAAAACACAACTTGGTGATATATTCAATAAAGATGAGATCAATGTAATTGCTATAAAAAATAAAAAAGTTGCAAGGGGATTAATAGATTAGGCTATTTGGAGGTGTCTGAATTTTATGAAAATAAGAGTACACGAATTAGCTAAAAAATATGGTTTTGGAAACAAGGAGTTTTTAGATATTTTAAACAATATTGGAATTGATGTACACTCACATCTAGCTGGATTGACTGATGAGCAAGAAAGAATTGCCACAGAATATTTTGCTAAAAAAAATGATGATGTTGTTTCTAACAATGTTTATATAGAGGAGGAAACAATGAAAAAAAATATGGATTTTAATGATGTAGATGATTTTGTAGAGGAGAGTCAACCTACAAAAAAGAACAAAAATAAAAATAAAGCTAAAACTAATGATGAAGGCTCTAAAGATGAGGGAAAATCAAAAAAAAGAAAAAAAGGAAGAAGAGCAGATTTTGTTGTGAAAAAAGCTGAACAAGGTCCTGAAATTGTTGAAGAGGACGGAATGAAAATTATCAAAATCAGAGGTGAAATTACTTTGGGTGATTTCGCTGATAGACTTGGAATTGGAAGTTCAGAACTTATAAAAAAACTATTTTTAAAAGGACAAATGTTAACTATCAACAGCCCAATCTCTTTTGAATTAGCGGAAGAATTAGCTGTGGATTATGATGCTTTGGTTGAGGAGGAACAAGAAGTTGAATTGGACTTCGGAGATAAGTTTGCTCTTGAAATTACTGATAGACCTGAAGACCTTATTGAAAGAGCTCCTGTTATCACAATTATGGGACACGTTGATCATGGGAAAACTTCCCTACTGGATGCCATCAGAACAACATCAGTAGCTTCGGGAGAAGCTGGAGGAATCACACAAAAGATCGGAGCTTATCAAATTGATAAAGCTGGTAAAAAAATAACTTTCGTCGATACTCCTGGACACGAAGCATTTACAGATATGAGAGCTAGAGGAGCTCAAGTTACTGATATTGCAATTCTTGTGGTTGCTGCTGATGACGGTGTTATGCCCCAAACTATAGAAGCTTTGTCTCATGCAAAAGCTGCCAATGTACCAATTATTGTTGCTATCAACAAAATTGACAAACCTGAAGCCAATCCTATGAGAGTTAAACAAGAGTTGATGGAGCATGGATTAGTTTCAGTTGAATGGGGAGGTGATACTGAATTTGTTGAAGTTTCTGCTAAAGCTAAAATGAATTTGGACACTCTTCTAGATACAATTTTAATTACTGCTGAAATTTTGGAATTAAAAGCTAATCCTAAAAAAAGAGCCAAAGGAATTGTTTTAGAGTCTAGATTAGACCCTAAAGTTGGACCTATCGCTGATGTTTTAATTCAAGAAGGGACTTTAAAAATTGGAGAGGTTATCGTTGCAGGAGAGTCAATGGGTAAAGTTAGAGCTCTTGTTAATGATTTAGGAACTAAAGTTCAATCAGCTACAGTTTCTCAACCTATTGAAATTATTGGATTTAATGATGTTCCATCAGCTGGTGATACATTCTATGTTATCCAAAATGAGCAACATGCAAAAAGGATTGTTGAAGAGATGACTAAAGAAAGAAAAATTGCTGAAGTTAGTAGAAAATCTATCTCTCTTGAAAGCCTGTCTCAACAGATGGATAATGCCAATATAAAAGAATTAAACCTAATCTTAAGAGCGGATTCAAGAGGATCTGTTGAAGCTCTGCGAGATTCACTATTAAAACTTTCTCATGAAGAAGTTTTAGTTAATATTATTCAGGCTGCATCTGGTGCTATTACAGAAAGTGATGTTAAACTTGCTGAAGCGTCAAACGCTATTATAATTGGATTCAATGTTAGACCTACTACAAATGCTTTAAAGGAAGCCGATTCTAACGGTGTTGAAATCAGAACATCAAACATCATATATCATATCACTGAAGATATTGAAAAAGCTTTAACTGGAATGCTTGATCCTGAGTTCAAAGAAGTTTACTCTGGAAGAATTGAAATTAAAAAAGTATTTAAAGTTTCTAAAGTTGGAAATGTTGCTGGATGTGTAGTTGTTGATGGAAAAGTTAGAAAAGATTCAAATATTAGAATATTGAGAAATGGTGTTATCGTATATGAAGGAAAATTAAATACACTTAAGAGATACAAAGATGACGCTAAAGAAGTGGTTGCTGGTCAAGAGTGTGGTCTTGGAATCGAAAACTTCAACGATATCAAAGAAGGAGATATTGTTGAGGCATTTGATATCATTGAAGTTAAAAGAACTTTAAAATAAAAAGTAGGTGATTAGTTATGAATAAAAAAAGATTAGCTGCAATAGAAAAAGAAATTTCTAGAGTTGTTTCTAAATGTCTTTTCGAAGAAATTAAAAATCCAAAACTAAAAAAAGCTATGGTTTCTATCACTAGTGTTAGAGTTACTGAAGACTTAGAATTTGCAGATTTATATTTCAGTATTATGCCTATAGCTGGAGAAACCGTTAATAAAAATGAAGTTTTAGAAGGTTTGAATGAAATTAAAGGTTTTCTTAGAAAAAGAGTATCTGAAGAACTAGCCTTAAGATATACTCCTGAAATGAGAATAAAACTGGATGACACTATAGAGCACGCTATTAAGATTTCCCAGTTACTTGATACCTTAAAAGGGTAATTTTATGCACTGGGAATATAAAACAGTATCTGAAAATCTTATTGAAACTAAGGCTAGTCAATGGAGTGTTTCTAAATTTTTAGCTACTTTACTTTTAAAAAAAGGCTTTTTAGAAAAAGAAGAAGTAGATAATTTTCTCAATCCATCTATAAACAAATTTAGAAATCCTTTTGATTTTGAAATGATGGATAGTGTTGTAGAAAAAATAGTTTCAGCTAGAAATAATGGAGAAAAGTTATTCATCTATGGTGACTATGATGTTGATGGAATAACTGCTGCTATCTTTCTTGTATTAGCTTTTAGAGAGATTGGAATTGATATTGATTACTATATTCCTAATAGAATGGATGAGGGATATGGTCTTGACAAAAAGACCATTGACTACATTCATAAGAACTCTGGAAAACTAGTAATTACTGTGGATACAGGAGTAAATTCCTATGAGGATGTCGAATATGCTCGTACTCTTGGAATTGAAGTAATTGTCACTGATCATCATAAAAGTGTCAAAGACGAAGAGGAAGACAATATTCTCTTTATCAATCCTAAACTTAGTGATAATTATAAATTCAAATTTTTGGCTGGAGCTGGAGTGGCCTTGAAGGTTGCCCAAGGAGTTTACTCCTACTTAAATGAAGATTTCTCTAAGTTGTATCAATTCATGGATGTTATTATGATAGGGACTGTGGCTGACGTAGTTCCTATGTTCGACGAAAATAGAATAATTATAAGCAGAGGTCTAGAAACTCTAAAAAACACAAAGATTAAGGGACTAGTCTACCTCATGAAATATTTAAAACTTTATAACAAAGATATTAGCACAACAGACATCAGCTATTTTGTTTCTCCCTTAATAAACTCTCTAGGAAGACTTGGGAATTCTAAATTAGGTGCTGATTTTTTCATGAAGACAGATGATTTTGAAATTTACAATATTATCGAAGAGATGAAAAAAGCTAATAAGCAACGAAGAGAACTTGAAAGAATGATATTTGATGAAGCGAATAAGATGATTCAACAAAAAGATAATCCAAATGATTTAAAATATATTTTTGTTGCATCAGAACGATGGCATCCCGGAGTTATTGGTGTGGTTGCTTCTAGATTAAGCGTAAAATACAATTTGCCTGTCGCTATGATTTCGTTAAAAGATGGTCTTGCAAAAGCTTCATGCAGAAGTATTCCAGGTGTAAATATTTTCAATATTTTGAAACTTATCGAAAATAGATTAATTCGTTTTGGTGGCCACGATTTAGCTGCTGGATTTATAGCTGATGAAAAAAATCTTCCTGAGATAGAACTTCTATTTCAAAGAGAGATTCAAGTTCATGAACACAATATAAATCAACCTAAATTCTTAGAAATTGACCTAGAGCTACCTATAGATAAAATAAACAAACAAAATATCAATGATATAAAAAAATTGGGTCCTTTTGGTCTTGAAAATAAACATCCTTATTTTCTTGATAGAGGCGTTAAAATCACAGATACAAAGTTTTTTGGTATTGAAAATCGACATTTTAATGGATTTTTATTAAAAAATGGAAAATCTTATCCCTTAGTAGCTTTTGACTTAAGTGCAAAACTACATAAAAATAATAAAAATATGCTTTATGATATTGTTTACTATCCAGAAAAGATTATTAACAAAGGGGAAGAGTTCTATCAGTTTCGTTTAAAAGATCTCAAATCTCATAAGATTTGAGGTATTAATACATAAATACTTTAAGGAGGAAATGATGAAACACGAATTAAAAAAAATCGAACACTCAGCAGTTGAGATTACATTAACTTTAACAGCTGAAGAATTATTACCAATTAAGTCAGAGGTTGTTAAAAATTTAGCTACTAAAGTAGAGGTACCTGGGTTTAGAAAAGGGAATGCACCATTAAACAAAGTTGAAGCTACTTTTGCTGATGCCATAAAAGAAGAGGTTGTTGATTCTGTTCTTAAAGCAAATTTCGAAAAAATTGTTGCTGAAGAAAAAATTACTCCAGTGAGCTTCATTTACGATCTTGTTGCTGATATGAAAGATTCTCTTAAAATAACATTTAAAGTAGATGTTTATCCTGAGGTAACTTTAGGGAATTACAAAGGTTTAGAAGTTGAAAAAGAATCTTTCCAAATGACTGATGAGCTTTTAGATAAAGAAATTGAAAATATGTTAAATGCTAAATCTAAATTAGAAGATGCACCAGAAGGACATAAAGCTGAAATGGGAAATACTGTTGACCTTGCTTTTGAAGGATTTATTGATGGTGTTCCATTCGAAGGTGGAAAAGCTGATTCTCATCAACTAAAATTGGGATCAAAAATGTTTATTGATACATTTGAGGAGCAATTAGTTGGATATACTGTAGGACAAGAGGGAGAGGTTAAGGTATCGTTCCCTGCTGAGTACCACGCTGAAGCTTTAGCTGGAAAACCTGCTACATTCAAAGTGAAAATAAACTCTATAAAGACTTTAACTAAACCTGAATTGACTGAAGAATTTGCAAAAGAAGCTGGATTTGAATCTGTTGAAGATTTAAAAGCTAAAAAAACTGCTGAAATTATAGCTAGAGAAGAGGCTAGAATTCATAATAATTTTGTTGGAAAATTGATTCAAAAAGTTGTTGCTGACTCAAATGTTGATGTACCTAAGTCTATGGTAGTTAGAGAAGTCGAAAATAGAATGGCTGAAATGAATCAACAATTAGCTATGCAAGGAATGGATTTAGATCAATACTTAAAAATGACAGGTATGACTAAAGAACAAGCATTTAATCAAATAGCTCCTATGGCTCATAATAAAGTTCAAGTTGATTTAGTTTTAGAAGCTATTGCTAAAGCTGAAAAGTTGGAAGTAACTGCTGAAGAGTTAAATACTAAAGTTGAAGAAATTGCTAAAATGTATGGTATGACTAAAGAACAATTAGAGGCTGAATTAAATAAAAATTCTAATCTTGATGAGTTCAACCACAGCTTAAAAACAGAAAGTTTAGCTCAAAAAGCTGTAGAAGTTATTGTTAATAACGCAAAATAATAAAAAAATATGTATTGAGTAGAGATAAAACTCTACTCAATACTACTTTAATTAAAAATTAGTGTTAAATACCTAAATATTTTTAAGTATTTAACTTTAAATTTTTAAAGCAAGTTTTTATAAGGAGGGAAAAAAATGTACAGTCCAACAGTTATTGAAAACACAGGAAAAGGTGAAAGAGCCTACGACATCTATTCAAGACTTCTTAAGGATAGAATTATATTTTTAGGTAGTGAGATTGATGATCAAATAGCTAATGCAATTGTTGCTCAACTCCTATTTTTAGAAGCTGAAGATCCCAATAAAGATATAATTATGTATATAAATAGTCCTGGAGGTGTTATTACTTCTGGTATGGCAATCTATGATACTATGAATTACATCAAGCCTGATGTACAAACAGTTTGTATCGGACAGGCTGCAAGTATGGGAGCTCTATTACTTTCTGCTGGAGCTAAAGGAAAAAGATATTCACTTGAAAATTCTAGAATTATGATTCATCAACCGCTTGGTGGAGCTAGAGGTCAAGCTACAGATATTGAAATCCAAGCCAAAGAAATTTTAAGAATGAAGGATTTAACTTCTAAAATTTTAAGTAAAAATACAAATAAATCAGTTGATGAAATAATAGCCGCAACTGAAAGAGATAACTTTATGAGCGCTGAGGAAGCTAAAGAATTTGGTCTAATCGATCATGTTTTTGTTAGATAAGGAGGGAAAAGATGAATAAAAAAGAACATTGCTCGTTCTGTGGAAGAGGACAAGATGAAGTTTCAAAACTTTTCTCTGGTATTGATGGATCATTTATTTGTGATGAGTGTATTGAAACTTGTTTTGATATGCTTGGCTACGAAAATGATGTTTACTATGGAGAAAAGCATTCTGAAACTTCTTCAACTCATTCTTTAACAGGAATAAAATTACCTACACCAAAAGAGATTAAAGAAAAACTTGATGAATACGTTATTGGTCAGGATGAGAGTAAAAAAGTTTTAGCTGTATCTGTTTATAATCATTATAAAAGAATAATGCATAAAGACCAAGGAAGCAAGGATGTTGAGTTACAAAAATCAAATGTGCTTCTTATTGGTCCAACTGGTTCAGGTAAAACTCTTTTAGCTCAAACTCTTGCAAGAACGCTTCACGTTCCTTTTGCAATTGCTGATGCTACAACACTTACTGAAGCTGGATATGTAGGTGATGATGTTGAAAACGTTCTAGTTAGACTACTACAAGCTGCCGATTATAATGTAGAAGCTGCTGAAAGAGGAATTATCTATATAGATGAGATAGATAAAATTGCAAGAAAATCTGAAAATGTATCTATCACAAGAGATGTCTCAGGAGAGGGAGTTCAACAAGCTCTATTAAAAATTATTGAAGGAACAAAATCTCAAGTTCCACCACAAGGTGGTAGAAAACATCCAAATCAAGAGCTTATAGAAATCGACACTACCAACATCTTATTCATAGTTGGTGGAGCTTTTGAAGGAATGGAAAAAATTATAAAATCTAGAACCAATAAAAAAGTTCTTGGGTTTGGTGCTTCTCAAGATCCTATTGAAGCAGAAAAAGAGATTGAACTTTTAGGTAAAGTTCTTCCTGAAGATTTAGTTAAACAGGGAATCATTCCAGAATTAGTTGGTAGACTTCCTGTCATTACAACACTATCTCCTTTGGATGAAACTGCACTTATAAAGATTTTATCTGAACCTAAAAACTCAATTGTGAAACAATATCAAAAATTCTTTGAAATGGAAAATGTTAGTCTTGAATTTGAAGATGAAGCTCTTAAAAAAATTGCTGCTCTAGCTTTAGACAGAAAAATCGGTGCAAGAGGTCTTAGGTCTATTATCGAAAACATAATGACCGACCTAATGTTTGAGATTCCTTCTGATAAAACTATAAAAAAGGTTATAATTAATGCTGATTCAATTCAAGATTCAAGAAAAGTTAAAATTGAACACTAAGGAGTGATTACCAATGAGTAGATTACCTTTTTTACCTACTAGGGAAATGGTACTTTTCCCAGGAACAGCCTCTCCTCTTTATGTTGGAAGAGAGAGAAGCTTATTAACAATGAATTTTGCAATGAAAACAAAAAATAAATTAATTCTTAGTTTACAAAAAAACTCACTAGAAGAAAACCCTGTTCTTCCTGAAGGAGTTCATAAGATAGGAGTTTTAGCAAATATTATACAATCTATTCCTTTACCTAATAAAAGTATAAAAGTTCTTATCGAAGTAGATAAAAGAGTTCTTATCGAAGATATAATTGAAGAGGATGGTATCTTATTTGCTGACTATAGTGTTATATCTGCAACTGAAGAATCTTCACCTGAGTTAATAGCCTTAAAAAGAAAGGTTGTTAGTTTATTTGAAGAATATTCAACATTAACAAATCAAGTTAGCGCCGAACTGATGGTTCAACTAAAAAGTTTTAGAAAAGCTGGAAAAATTTTTGACTCTATTGCTTTTAATTTAGACATTGAAGAAAATTTAAAAGTTGAGCTTTTAGAAATTCTAGATGTTAACATCAGAGGATATAGATTATTAGAAATTTTAAATGATGAAATTGAAATTGCCTCTATTGAACAAAAAGTTGATCAAAAAGTCAAAGAAAAGATAAATGAAAGTCAGAAAAGTTATTTTATAAGAGAGAAAATTAATACCCTTAGAGAGGAATTAGGCAAAACTGGTGGTGATGAGGAAACGGATGAACTTTATGATAAAGTTAAAAATTCTCCACTTCCTGAAGATGCGAAGCATAAACTTGAAGCTGAATTGAAAAAACTTGGAAAAATGGCTCCATACTCCGCTGAAGCTACAGTTTCTAGGGCGTATATTGAATCTGTTTTAGAGCTTCCTTGGGGAGTGATTACCCCTGAGACTCTAGACTTAAAAATTGCCCATGATGTCCTAGAAAAAGATCATTATGGTCTAAAGGATGTTAAGGATAGAATTCTAGATTATTTAGCTGTTAAAAAACTAAACCCTAATATGAAAGGAACTATTCTTTGTTTAGCTGGACCTCCTGGGGTCGGTAAAACGTCTTTAGCTAAATCCGTAGCTGATTCTCTTGCTAGAAATTTCGTTAGAGTTTCTCTTGGAGGAGTTCGAGATGAGGCTGAAATAAGAGGACATAGAAGAACCTATATCGGATCTATGCCCGGAAGAATCATAAAAGCTATAAAAAATGCTGGCAGTGTTAACCCTGTTATTCTGCTGGATGAAATTGATAAAATGTCCAGTGATTTTAAAGGAGATCCTGCTTCAGCAATGTTAGAAGTTTTAGACCCTGAACAAAACAAGCATTTCGAAGACCACTATTTAGATATGCCTTTTGATCTATCTAAAGTTTTCTTTATAGCTACAGCTAACGATTTAAGAAATATACCGGGACCTTTAAGAGATAGAATGGAAATTATTAACCTTTCATCATATACTGAGTTTGAAAAATTACATATCGCTAATAACTATTTAATTAAACAAGCTCAAGATGAAAATGGACTAAATGGTATCAAAATAAATATGACTGATAAGGCTGTTTTAAAAATAATTGATGAATACACTAAAGAAGCTGGAGTTAGAAATCTAAAAAGAGAGATTTCAGCTCTATTTAGAAAAGTAGCTAGAAAAGTTATCGATAATGACGCAAAATCAATCAGTATAAATATAAAAAATCTTGAGTCTTATTTGGGTCACCCTAAATTCAGACCTGAAAAAATGAAAAAAGCAATCTCTAAAGTCGGAGTAGTCAATGGTCTAGCTTGGACATCTGTTGGTGGAATGACTTTGGAAGTTCAGGGAGTTCAGATTCCCGGAAAAGGAAATCTTTCGCTAACTGGAACTCTTGGGAATGTTATGAAAGAATCTGCAATGGTTGCATTTACATATCTAAAAGCAAACCTTGATAAATTCCAAATAGACTCAAGTATTTTGGAGAAAAAGGATATACATCTTCATTTCCCTGAAGGTGCTACACCAAAAGATGGTCCATCCGCTGGTATTGCTATAACTACAACTATTCTATCCGTTTTAACTGGAAGAAAAGTTAAGCAAACATTTGCTATGACTGGTGAAATTACGATTACAGGTGACGTTTTACCTGTTGGTGGAATTAAAGAGAAAGTCATTGGAGCTCATAGAGCAGGAATTAGAAATATAATTTTACCTGATGACAATAAAGTTGATGTAGAGGAAATTCCTGAGGAAGTAATGAAAGATATTAAAATATATTTTGCTTCAACATATGAAGATGTTGAAAAACTTGCCCTTGAAAAATAATGAAAAGAGGTAGCCACAATGAATATAAAACAAGCGGATTTTACCAAATCAGCTGTATTTGAAAAAGATTATCCTGAAGAACTAAATCACATTGAATTTGCTTTTGTAGGGAGATCTAACGTTGGAAAATCATCTCTTATAAACAGTATCACAGGTAGAAATAAACTAGCTAAAACTAGTAAAACGCCGGGAAGAACCCAGCTAATTAACTATTTTTTAATCAATAAAGAGTTTTTCTTTGTCGATTTACCTGGGTACGGCTTTGCCAAAGTTCCCAAAGAGATGAAAAAAGAATGGGGATTGACTATGGAAAGATACCTAGCTAGTCCCAGAAAAAAACTTGTTTTCGTTCTGTTGGATATAAGGAGAGTTCCAAGTGACGAGGACCTTCAAATGCTTAATTGGTTAGATCACTATGGAACTCCGTTTAAAATAATTTTTACAAAAATGGATAAAGTTTCAAATAATGAAAAATTCAAAGCACTAAAAGAGATTAGAACAAAAGTTGATTTCCACAATGATGATGTTTTCTTCCACTCGTCATTGAATAACAATGGAAAAGAACAAATTTTAAATTATATTGAAGGTTGTTTAGAGGGAGAAATCGAATAGGAGGATTTAAAAATGAATGAATTAGCAACTACTTACTCCCCAAATGAAATAGAGGGAAAATGGTATAAATATTGGGAAAACTCAAACTTTTTCGCCGCAACTTTAGATGATAGTAAACCAAACTACTCTATAGTTATTCCGCCTCCAAATGTAACTGGCATATTACATATGGGACATATTCTTAACAACAGCATTCAAGATGTGCTTGTTAGATATAAAAGAATGAGTGGATATAATACTCTTTGGATGCCTGGAACTGACCATGCTGGTATTGCAACTCAGAATAAAGTGGAAAGAAAACTGGCTGATGAGGGTCTAACTAAAGAGGACCTAGGTAGAGAAGAATTTATCAGACAAGTTTGGGAATGGAAAGAGCAGTATGGAAATGTTATCACTACTCAACTTAGAAAAATAGGTGCTTCTCTAGATTGGAAGAGAGAAAGATTTACAATGGATGAAGGACTTTCTGAATCTGTTAAAGATATTTTTATCAAACTTTTCAATGATGGATTAATATACCAAGGTGAATACATGGTTAACTGGTGTCCTAGATGTGGAACCGCTCTTGCTGATGATGAAGTTGAGCACGAAGAAAGAACTGGTTCGCTATGGAATATTAAATACCCTGTTAAAGATTCTGAAGAGTTTTTAGTTATAGCTACTACAAGACCTGAAACTATGCTTGCTGACGTCGCTATCGCAGTTAATCCAAGTGATGATAGGTACTCCCATCTTATTGGTAAAAAAGTTATTTTACCTCTTGTTGGAAGAGAAATTCCTGTTATCGCTGACGAGTATGTTGATATAGAATTTGGAACTGGAGCTCTTAAAATAACTCCTGCACATGATCCTAATGACTTTATTTTAGGACAAAAATTTGATCTTCCCATTATCAATATGATGACTCCAGATGGAAAAGTTGTCAATGAATATCCCGCTTATGCTGGAATGAATAGATTTGATGCTAGAAAAAAAATTGTTTCCGATTTGGAAGAACAAGATTTATTAGTTAAAATTGAAGCTCATTCACACAATGTTGGAGGATGTTACAGATGTAGTACTGTTGTTGAGCCAAGAGTTTCAAAACAATGGTTTGTTAAAATGGAACCCCTTGCAGAAAAAGCTTTAGAAGTTGTTCGAAATGGAAAAGTTAAACTTATGCCTAAAAGATGGGAAAAAGTTTACTATAATTGGTTAGAAAACATCAGAGATTGGTGTATATCAAGACAAATCTGGTGGGGACACAGAATACCTGCTTGGTATGGACCTGATATGCATATTTTTGTCGCTAAAACAGAAGAGGATGCAAATGCTCAAGCTAAAGCTCACTATGGTAAAGACGTTGAATTAACACAAGAAACAGATGTTTTAGACACTTGGTTTTCATCTGCTTTATGGCCATTTTCAACTTTGGGGTGGCCTGAGAAAACAATTGAACTAGAAAAATTTTATCCTACCTCTACGCTAGTAACTGGTGCCGATATTTTATTCTTCTGGGTTGCCAGAATGGTAATGTTTGGTATGTATACTATGGACGATATCCCTTTTGAAAACGTTTATTTACACGGAATAGTTAGAGATGAAATTGGTAGAAAGATGTCAAAATCATTAGGTAACTCGCCAGACCCATTAAATTTAATTGACGAATACGGGGCTGATGCTATTAGGTTTACAATGATTTATAATACTTCACAAGGACAAGATGTCCATTTCTCTGAAAAATTAATAGAGATGGGGAGAAACTTCGCTAACAAAATTTGGAATGCTTCAAGATTTGTTCTTATGAACCTTGAAGATTTTGATATAAAATCATTTGATAAATCCAATGTAGAGTTTGAATTGGTTGATGAATGGATTTTCTCTAAGCTAAATAAAACATCTAAAGAAGTCGCTGATAAATTAGAAAAATTCCAATTGGATGAAGCTGCTAAATCAATCTATGAATTCTTAAGAGGAGACTTCTGTGATTGGTATGTTGAATTAGCTAAAATTAGATTATATAACAAGGATGAGTCTGGAATTAAATCTAGACAAACTGCTCAGTATGTTTTATGGACAGTTTTAGAATCTGGTTTGAAACTTTTACATCCATTTATGCCATTTATCACCGAAGAAATTTGGCAAAAAATAAAAGCAAATGGAGAAACTATCATGCTTGCTGACTATCCAGTTTGTAACGAAGCCCTTGTAAGTGATGAAAAAGAAAAAGCTTTTGAATACATTCAAGGTTTAATCTCATCACTGAGAAATATTAGAGCTGAAAGAGGAATATCTCCAGCTAAAGAGGCTAAAGTAGTTATTAGAACTTCTAATCCTATAGAGTTAGAAACATTGAGTGCAAATAAGTTATTTATAACTAAACTTGCTAAAATCGAAGAGTTGACTGTCGGTCCTGATCTTCCAACTCCTGAGCAAAGTGGATTTAGAGTAACTGGAAATTCTGAAGTATTTATGATTTTAACTGGTCTTTTAGATGTTGAGGCAGAGATTAAAAAAATTAATGAACAACTTGAAAAAATTAAAAAAGATTTGGATAAAGTTAACTCTAAGCTTTCTGATGAAAGATTCACATCCAAAGCTCCAGCTCATATCTTGGATAGAGAAAAAAGAATCCAAGAAGAGTTCCAAGATAAGTATGATAAATTGACGGAAAACTTAAAAAATTTCCAATAGTAGTATCACCCTAAAGCTTTTAAGTAGTAGGAATTTACTTTCTACTACTTTTTTTAAATAAATTGTATTCATTATGTTAAAATTATGCTAAAATAGAATAGTAACTATACATAATAATAATAGTTGGGAGTGATACAATTGGATTTACATTATTTAAGAATATTTTATGAGGTGGCTAAAGAAAAAAGTTTTACTAAAGCAGCTAATAAATTATACATAAATCAATCGGCGGTTTCAATACAAGTTAAAAAATTTGAGGAGATTTTAAACTCTAAACTTTTTGATAGAAGTTCTAAGAAAATAAAATTAACTTACACTGGGGAAGCTCTTTTTAAAATGGCAGAAGAAATTTTTGAAAAAGTTAAAAGAGCTGAAAAAGAGATGGAAAGAATTATCAACTTGGATAAGGCAAAAATATCTATTGGTGCTACATCTGTTATTGGTGAACCTTTACTTCCTCTTTTAATGAAAGATTTTATCTCCTTACATGATGAAATTGAATACGATATTACTATTTCTACTAAGGCTTGGCTTTTAAAACTATTAAAAGAGGGGGAGTTAGATATTCTTTTAATAGACGAAGAACATATTACTGATTCTAACCTAGAGATTATCACTGTAGGTTCTGTTCCTTATGTCCTTGTTGGTACAAAAAATTTCCAAAAACTAGAGGCTGTTTCCAAAGAACCTTTAATATCTAGAAAAAATATCTATAACAACGATAAAGCTATCAGTCATTTAGAAGATAAGAATCACATTTGTTTCAATACAAAAATTCCTGTACTAGGGAACTTAGGAGTTATCAAAGGTATGGTTAAAGAGGGTATCGGTAACGTTATACTTCCTTATTATGCTGTATATAAAGAAATACAGAGTGATGAATTTAAGGTTATAAGAACTATTGATGAAGTCACTGATTCTTATCAAATTGTTATAACTAAGGACAAGAAAAACCTTGCACATATTATCAAATTTATTAATTTTGTCAGAAATTTTAAACTTTAATTTTATAATTTAGGAGGCTAATATGAATTTATTAGATTCGTATAAAATAACGGCTTCTCTCTTAGAAAACTTTATAAAAGAGGAAGCGGAAAAAAAAGAAACTGAAAAGGTAGCTAAAGAATTAGCTAATGTTTTTCAACTTGGAAATAAAGTTCTAATCTGTGGAAATGGTGGTAGCAACTGTGATGCTCTACATTTTGCTGAAGAATTTACTGGAAGGTTCAGAAAAGATAGAAAGGCACTGCCTGCTATCTCTTTATCTGATTCATCCCATATAACTTGTGTTGGAAATGACTATGGTTTTGACTATATCTTTTTTAGAGGTGTAGAGGCCTATGGTAAAGAGGGAGATATGTTCATTGGTATCTCTACAAGCGGAAACTCAACAAATGTTATAAAAGCTGTAGAGGTTGCTAAAAAAATGGGACTAAAAACTTGTGTTCTCCTTGGCAAAGATGGTGGAAAACTTAAAGGGATGTGTGACTATGAATTTATTATCCCTGGAAATACCTCTGATAGAATCCAAGAGATTCATATGATGATCCTACATGTCATTATTGAAGGTGTAGAAAAAATAATGTTCCCTGAAAATTATTAAAAATACCCTTTTTAGGGTATTTTTTTTGAGGTGATTTATGTGTTTCTAAAATTAATTTTTGCTTTACTAATCTCAATATGCTCACTTTCTTTTTCAACAGAAAAGGAAAATAAAGCTTACATAGGAGTTTTCAATACTTTAAGACTCGGAAAAGGAGTTAAAGACTATGAGCACCTCGCAAAATCTATTGAACCTTTTGATATTGTGGGATTAGTAGAAGTTATGAATAAAAAAGGTCTTTATAGACTTCTTTCTGAAGTTGAAAAAATAAGTGATTCAAAATGGGGGTATGAAATTTCTCCCTATCCTGTGGGAACTAACGAATATAAAGAGTACTATGCCTTTTTATACAAAAAAAATAGAGTTAATTTTGTTAAAAGTGAAGGATTTTATCCTGATGAAAATAATGAGTTTATTCGAGAGCCATATGGTGCTACGTTTAAAATTCATAACTTTGATTTTACATACGTCTTAGTACACTCCATATATGGAAAAAAAATCTCTCAAAGACAATTTGAAGCCAATAAGCTCATTGATGTTTATAATTATTTTCAAAATTTAGATTCTATTGAAAATGATATTTTAATTGGGGGAGATTTTAATCTCCCCGCTAATGATTCAGCTTTTGATAATTTATTAAGCCATGAGGATGATATTATCTATACTCTAGATCCTTCAATTAAAACAACTATAGGAACTAAAGGATTTGCAAACTCCTATGACAATATCTTTATTTCAAAAAAATACACTCAAGAGTTCAAAGGACAAAGCGGTGCACTAGATATTACTAAAGATGACTTCATTAAAACAAGAAAGGAGGTTTCTGATCATCTACCTATCTTTATTATTGTAGATACAGAAATTGATGATGACTAAAGCTTTTATATTTTTAAACGGTGACTTTCCCGTTTGTAAAAATTTTTACAATAACTTAAATATCGACACCAACCATCTTTTTTGTGCAGATGGAGGTGCTAAAAAAGCTCTTGAATTAAACTATATTCCTAAAGAAGTATGGGGAGATTTTGACTCTTTAGATCAATCCTCTATAGACTTCTTGAAAGCCAATGAGGTTATTCTAAAAAAATTTGATAAAAATAAGGATTTCACAGATGGGGAACTTCTAATTTCCTATGTAAATTCTCTTGATTATAAGGAAATCTATATAATAGGTGGCTTTGGTGGAAGAATAGATCATACACTGACAAATATAAACCTTATTTTTAAGTATAATAATATTATATTTATAGATGAGCATGAGAAACTATTCTTAGTAACTCCAAAATTTATTTTAAAAAATTGTTTAAACAAAAGAATATCCTTTATTCCTTTTTCAGACACCGTTGAAAATCTTACCTTGGAAGGATTTCTTTATCCTCTTAAAACTCACACTTTAAAAAGAGGAGATTCTATATGTTTAAGCAATATTGTTACCAAAAATAGAGCTTTTGTTTCTTTTAGCTTTGGTAAACTCCTTGGTTCGTTAAGTTTAGATTGACAATACTCCTAAAATAATGTAGGCTATTTAACGGTATAAAATTTTATGGAGGATTTTAATAATGACTAACTTAACAACAAAAAGTAAACTTCTACTTGGAGTTCAACACGTATTAGCCATGTTTGGAGCTACTGTACTAGTTCCTTTTTTAACTGGCTTAAGCCCCTCAGTAGCCTTACTTTCAGCTGGAATCGGTACACTTCTTTTTCATCTTTGTACTAAAGGGATTGTTCCTGTTTTTTTAGGGTCATCCTTTGCTTTTATCGGTGCATTGGCTCTTGTTTTAAAGGAAGAAGGAATTGCTGCCATTAAAGGCGGAGTTATTTCTGCTGGTTTCGTATACATTTTCATGTCATGGATGGTTAAAATATTTGGAGTTGAAAAAATAAAATCATTTTTTCCTCCTGTTGTTGTCGGACCAATTATAATGGTAATAGGACTTCGATTAAGCCCTGTAGCTCTTTCTATGGCTGGATATTCCAATGGACATTTTGATTTGAAAAGTCTTGTTATTGCTCTTATAGTTGTGATATCCATGATAACTATTTCAATTTTAGAAAAATCATTTTTTAGATTGGTGCCTATTTTGATATCTGTTATTCTTGGATATGTAGTCTCTATTTTCTTAGGATTAGTAGATTTTACTCCAATTGCTACTGCAAATTGGATTGGATTTTCTCAAGAAGCATTGCAAGACCTACTAACTTTACCTAGATTCTCTGCAACTGCTATTTTAGCTATCGCACCAATAGCACTAGTTGTTTTTATCGAACATATTGGAGATATAACAACAAATGGTGCTGTTGTTGGTAAAGATTTCTTTAAAAATCCGGGTATTTCACGAACTTTACTAGGTGACGGAGTTGCTACCGTAGCTGCTGGATTGCTAGGAGGACCTGCTAATACAACTTACGGAGAAAATACTGGTGTTCTTGCTGTCACTAAAGTCTATGATCCTGCTATTCTAAGAATTGCAGCTTGTTACGCTATTCTTTTGAGCTTTATTGGTAAATTTGGAATTATTTTGCAAACTATTCCTACTCCAGTTATGGGAGGAATATCTATTATATTATTTGGTATGATTGCCTCTGTTGGAGTTAGAACACTCATTGAAGCAGAAATTGATTTTTCACATTCAAGAAATCTTTTGATCGCTTCTCTGATATTTGTTTTAGGAATTGCCATTGATAATATTATTATTTGGAAAACAGTTTCTTTATCTGGACTTGCTATTGCAGCTCTAATTGGGGTTTTTCTGAATAAAATATTACCTAAAGATCGACTGGATAATCAATAAAAAAATTTATTAAAATAGGAAGATGTTTGAAGCTTTTCTTCCTATTTTTTATTTTTTGTTGTAATATATAAAATATAATAAAGGAATACAGGGGGATTAGATGAAGAAATTTATAGTTCTTATTCTTATAGCAAACTTAGCTTTTGTTGGTAAATATTTTTATGAAAAAAAATTATCACACTCTCAAACTACTTTAATTAAACCAGTACATGAAATAAAAAAGGAGGATTTTTCTATGTTAAAAAATAGAGATACAATTGAACAACAATATAAATGGGATTTAAACGATATCTATCCCAATTGGGGTCAATGGGAAGGTGATTTAAGTAAACTTAAGGAACTTATGGCTAAAGTTCCTATGTACCAAGGCAAAATTTCTGAAAATCCCGAAACATTTGTCGAATTTATAGAACTTGAAGAGAAAATATCAAGACTCTTAGATAAGGTTTACTTATATCCATATTTACAAAGAGATTTAGATTCAACTAATGAAATGGCTTCTGTTAAGCTTCAAGAGGTTGAAAGCATATATGCTAACTACTCGATTTCTTCCTCTTGGATTACGCCTGAGATATTAACTATTCCTAAAGAAACTATGATTACTTGGATCGATAGATACCCAAGTCTTGAGCCTAATAGATTTCCTTTGATGGAAACTTATAGATTACAAGAACATGTTCTTTCTGCTGATAAAGAAAAATTACTATCGTACTTTGGGCAATATCTAAGTGTTCCGTCCGATATATACAGTGAACTATCTACTTCGGATATTAAATGGAACGAGGTTGAGCTATCTGATGGTAGCAAAAATACTGTTACCAATGGAGTCTACTCCAAGGTAATTTCAACCAATCGAAACCAAAAGGATAGAAAAAAAGTTTTTGAAGCACTCTATGATTCTTTCAACACTAATAAAAATACATATGCTTCAATCTATAAGAGTATTTTACAAAGAGACTTTGCTTCAGCTCAATCCAGAAATTATAAATCTAGCTTAGAAAAAGCTTTAGACCCTAAAAATATTCCCATAGATGTTTATACCTCACTAATTGAGTCTACTAGAGAAAACACTGCTCCTCTGAAAAGATATGTTGCCTTGAGAAAAAAGGCCTTAAATTTACCTAGTTATCACTATTATGATAACTCCATAAATATTGTTGACTACAACAAAGATTTTTCATATGAGGAAGCTAAAAATACCGTTTTAGAGTCTGTTAAGCCTTTAGGTGAAGAGTATTACAATGGATTAAACACAGCTTTAAGTGAAGGATGGTTGGATGTATATGAAACTCCCAACAAAAGAAGTGGTGCCTATTCTTTAAATATATATGACGTACACCCATATATGTTACTTAATTATAACGGAACAATGGACGCCGTTTTTACTTTGGCCCATGAACTTGGTCATACTATGCACTCTATGCTATCTACTAAAAATCAACCATATGCTATTAGTAGCTACACTATCTTTGTCGCTGAAGTAGCTTCAACATTTAATGAAAGATTGTTGCTTGATAGTATGTTAAAAAATACAACCGACCCAAAAGAGAGAATAGCTCTTATTGAACAGGCTATTGGTGGAATTGTCGGAACTTACTACATTCAATCTCTATTTGCTGACTACGAATATCAAGCTCACAAAATTGTAGAAAGTGGCGGAGCTATAACTCCTGAAGTTTTAAATAATATCATGGAAAATTTGTTTAAAAATTACTTTGGACCTGAGTTGACTATGGATGAATTACAAAAAATTATTTGGACAAGAATTCCTCATTTTTATAACTCTCCATACTACGTATATCAATACGCTACTAGTTTTGCTTCATCAGCAAATCTGTATGATAGAATAACAAATATGAAATATACACCTGAAGAGAGAGAAAATGCTAAACATGAATACCTTACTCTTTTAAAATCTGGTGGAAATGATCATCCCATGAACCAATTAAAAAAAGCTGGAGTGGATTTAAGTAAAAAGGACGCTTTCAACGCTGTTGCTACAGAATTTAATAGACTCTTAGACCTTTTAGAAAAGGAATTAAAAAAAGAGAAAGGAGATATCTAATATGTTTTTGCTTAGATGGATTTTCAACTTCTTAAAATTTATTATCAGAGAAATATCTTCAATGATAATAAAATTTGCATTCCTTTTGATTTTAATAGTTTTGGCTTTTAATTACTTTACTAAAACTAAAAAAAGCCCATTTACTAAAAAATCATACTTAAAAATAGATTTATCTAAAGAGTTCAATGAAACTTCAATTCAAAGTCCTATTAATTTTAATTCTAAAAGTTTAAACTTCTATCAACTTTTGGATAATATAAATGTGGCAAAAGAGGACGATAATGTCCAAGGAATCATATTGTTTTTAGATGACAACTCACTGAGTAGAAGTCAAATTGATGAATTAGGAGAGGTTTTAAACGAGTTTAAAACCTCAACTAAACCTATCTATTCATACGGAGCCATATTGGATAATAACTCTTTGCTAATAAGTAGTTATACCGACGAAATCATTATGCCCCCAGCAACATCTACTGCTGTAAATATCACTGGTTATAACAAAAATATTCCATATTTTAAAACTTTAACAGAAAAATTAGGAATAGATGTCACTGTTGTTCATGTAGGAGATTTTAAAACTTATGGCGAAAACTATACACGAAGTGAAATGTCTGAAGAAAATCGTTCTGATTTAAAAAGAATTTTGGATAAAAGTTATTCCTTTTTTGTTGAAGATTTATCAAAAAATACTTCGCTTGATATAAATAAACTTAATTCACTTATTCTTTCTGGGGACTTAATGGGCGAATCATCAGAAACTTTAAAAAATAATAACCTAATTACTTCTCTCAAATACTGGGAAAATTTTAAAAAAGAAAAAAATATTGATAATATCATCAGTATCGAAAATTATTCTCCCTCTCCAAAAACAACTATTTCTGATAATAAGATAGCCATAGTTTACGCAGATGGAGAGATTAGTTATACATCCTCTAAAAATCCAGCAGCAAGCATTATAACTCCTGACAAATTCATCTCTGCTTTAGAAAAGGCGGAAAAAGATGATACTATTAAGGGAATCGTAATTAGAGTCAACTCGCCTGGTGGGTCTGCACTAGCATCAGACATCATTTGGAACTCAATTAATAACGTTAAAAAGCCAGTCTATGTTTCTGTTGGAAATGTTGCAGCCTCAGGTGGTTACTATATCTCCACTGCTGCTAAAAAGATATTCGCTGATAAAAATAGTATAACTGGTTCTATTGGAGTTGTAAGTCTTATTCCAAACTTTAAAGAGCTAACAGATAAAATTGGTGTCAATATGAATGATATATCCTATGGAAAGTATGCAGATTTATATTCTTTAACATCACCAATGACTCCTGATAGACAGGAAAAAATGTATAGTTCTAATCTTAAAGTCTATAATGAATTTCTAAGCAAAGTTGCCAATGGTAGAAATTTACCATTGGAAGAAGTTGAAAAAATAGCTCAAGGAAAAATCTGGTTAGGACAGGAAGCAATTAATATTGGATTGATAGATTCTATAGGAGGAATAAATAAAACTATAAAAACTCTAGCTTCAGATTTAGAGGTAAGTGATAATTACTCTGTTGTTGAGATTTCCTACGAAGAAGATTTAAAATCTATGTTTGAATCAACGCTATTTCCTATACAAACTTTTTTCAATTTCAAATCTTTAACTGAAAGTGAAAGTATTAAAAAACTGATTGAAAATGAGGAAGTATTCTTTAAACCAATTTTATATCTGAGCTTTTAAATCTCTAGTTGAAAATTTACTCCCTATTGTGATATAATCATAACAATTACACAATATATTCTAGGAGGGATTAAATTGGTTAGAAAAATAAAAGGACAAAAAACTACTGGAGGAAACTCTCAATCTGATATTTTAAAGCAAGCTCAGGCTATGCAACAGCAAATGCTTTCTGTTCAAGAATCATTAAAAGAAAAAGAGGTTGAAGCTTCTGTTGGTGGAGGAGCTGTTGTAGTAAGAGCTAACGGACAAAAAGATATCGTTTCTATAAAAATATCTGAAGAAACTATCAAAGATGCTGTTGAAGATAAAGAGATGTTAGAAGATCTTGTTCTTTCTGCTGTTACTGAGGCTATGAGACAAGCTGATGAATTAGCTGAGAAAGAGATGTCTGTTGTTACTGGCGGAATCAATATCCCAGGATTATTCTAGTTTGAATTTTAGGCACCGATACAATAAGTATTGGTGCTTTTTTTTACCTTAAATTTATGTTATAATTATTTAAAAATACTTTGATTATAGGTGGTTTTTTGATGGAAAATAATAAATATAAAAGATATGGTTTAATACTTTACTACCTACTTAAAATTATTTCTAAAACAATGAAAATAGAGATTATTAAAAGCTCTAATCTTATTGATGGACAAAATTATGTGTGTGGTTTTTGGCATAATAAACTTGTTGGTGCCTCTCTAGGACTTATTAATCTTTCTGAAAAAAAAGCTGTCCTAGCCAGTCCTTCTAAGGACGGAGAGTTAATATCTATTCCCTTGGAAAAAATGGGATTCACTATGGTTAGAGGCTCTTCTGGAAAAGATTCTATTAAATCAGTTTTAAAACTAATTAAGCTAGTTAAAGACGGTCATAGTGCTGGAACTCCATTGGATGGACCCAAAGGACCTATTTATGAAGTTAAGCCCGGTATGCTGTATCTCGCTCAAAAATCTGAAAAGGCTTTAGTCCCAGTAGGAGTTGCTTTTAGCGATAAATGGATTTTTGAAAAAACTTGGGATAAATTCCAAATGCCTAAACCCTTTTCTAAAATGGTTTGTTTGATTGGTGACCCCATCACGATTCCCAAAGATGCAAATTTAGAGGATTACTCTAATTCAGTGAAAGATGCTTTATTTCAAATAGATAAAGAAGCAGAAAAAATATTAACTAAAAATAACGTTTCAAAAGGAGATTAATAGATGAGTAAAAATTTTTATGTAACAACACCTATATATTATGTCAATGGAGATCCACATGTTGGAAGTGCATATACAACCATTGCTGCTGATGTTTTAGCTAGATATAAAAAATCAAAAGGTTTTGATGTCTTCTTTTTAACAGGAACTGACGAACATGGACAAAAAGTTGAGGAAGCAGCTAAAATGAGAGATTTAACTCCACAAGCTTGGACAGATTCTATGGCTCCTAGATTTATTGAGATGTGGAAAGCATTGGATATCAACTATACAGATTTTATAAGAACTACAGAGTCTAGGCATAAAGATGCTGTTAAAAAAATAATAAAAACTGTTTATGATAAAGGAGATATCTATAAGGGAGAATATGAAGGAAAGTATTGTGTTTCTTGTGAAACCTTCGTTCCTGAAAACCAAATCGTGAATGGAAACCACTGTCCTGATTGTGGTAAGGAATTAAGAACAGTTAAAGAGGAATCTTACTTTTTTAAGATGTCCAAATATCAAGAGGCTTTACTTAAGCACATTGAAACTCATTCTGACTTTATTCTTCCTCACTCTAGAAAAAATGAAGTTATTTCGTTTATAAAACAGGGGCTTCAGGATTTATCTATTTCTAGAAATACATTTGAATGGGGAATACCAATTGAATTTGCCCCTGGGCATATCACTTATGTTTGGTTTGATGCTTTAACAAACTATCTAACAGCTGTCGGATATGAAAATAATCCTGAGCTATTTGATAAATTCTGGAACAATGGAGAGGTTGTCCACCTTTTAGGAAAAGATATTCTTAGATTCCATGCTATTATATGGCCTTGTATGCTTTTATCCGCTGGAATTAAACTTCCAAACAAAATTGTAGCCCATGGATGGTGGACTTCCGAGGGTGAAAAGATGTCTAAATCTAAAGGAAATGTTGTTGCACCACTGGATGAAATAGCTAAATACGGTGTAGATGCTTTTAGATACTGCTTAATGAGAGAGGTAAATTTCGGAAATGATGGAGATTATTCAACACCATCAATTGTTACAAGAATCAACTCGGATTTGGCTAATGATTTAGGAAATCTTCTAAATAGAACTCTTGGAATGTATGGAAAATACTTTAACGGAGTAGTCGTAAAAGGTGAGTCTTTCGAAGCGATTGATGACACTGTAATAACTCTTTGGAATGAAACTGTCGTTTCTGTCGATTATCATATGAATAGAGTTGAATTCTCGAGAGCATTAGAAGCTATCTGGAAATTTATCTCTAGAATGAATAAATACGTTGATGAAACAGCTCCTTGGTTACTCGTAAAAGATAAAGAAAAAAATGAAAGATTAGCGACTGTTATGAACTTTTTAGTTCAATCACTTTACAAAGTTGCTGTTTTAACAGCTCCATATATGCCTACAGCGTCACAAAAAATTTGGAATCAATTAGGATTTTCCAACGATATTTCAAAAGCTAGTCTTGACTCGGTTGACGGATGGAACTTACTAAACGAAGGACATAAACTTGGAAATGCTGAACCTATATTTCCAAGACTTGAAATTGAAAAAAAAGAGGTTAAAAAAGATTCTCTGGCTATAAATGAAGAATTAAAAATTGAAAATCCAATAGATATAAGTGATTTCGATAAAATAGATATTCAAGTTGTTGAAATTTTAGAAGCTAGTAATATTGAGGGAGCCGATAAACTTCTTAAATTTAAAGTGAAAACCGCTACTGAGGTAAGACAGATTGTTTCTGGAGTTGCTAAATATTACCCAACACCTTCAGAGCTTATTGGTAAAAAAGTTTTAGCAATTTTAAATCTACCGCCGGTTACTTTAAGAGGAGTGCTTTCTCAAGGTATGCTGCTAAGTTCTACTGAAAAGAAAAGATTAAAACTTGTGGAAGTGGATTCAAGTGTTAAAATAGGATCTAAGATAAAATAGTTTTAGGGGGAATTGTTCATGAAAAAAGTTACAAAAGCTGTTATACCCGCTGCGGGATTAGGTACTCGAGTTTTACCTGCAACAAAAGCACAACCAAAAGAGATGCTTGTCATTGTCGATAAACCCTCTTTACAATATATTGTAGAAGAACTTGTGGAATCTGGAATAACTGATATTGTTATTGTTACTGGAAGAAATAAAAACTCTATTGAAGATCATTTTGATTTCTCTTACGAGTTAGAAAATACTCTTGAAAGAGATGGAAAATTTGAACTTTTAAAAAAAATTGACGATATCTCAAGTATGGCAAACATCTACTATGTTAGACAGAATCATCCTTTAGGATTGGGACACGCCATTTTAAAAGCTAAATCATTTATTGGTGAGGATCCTTTTATCATAGCTCTGGGTGATGATATTGTCTATAACCCTGATGCTCCCGTTGCTAAGCAACTTATAGATGTCTATGAAAAATACGGTGCAAGTGTTATTGGTGTTCAAGAGGTTGAAAATCTAGATGTATCTAAATACGGTATCGTAAAACCAGCCACTATTTTAGATGAAAATACAGTTGAAATGGTCGACTTTATAGAAAAGCCAACTTTAGAGGAAGCTCCTTCTAATTTAGCGTGTCTTGGAAGATACCTTTTATCTGGAGATATTTTTAAATATTTAGAAACTACAAAACCTGGTAAAGGTGGCGAAATTCAACTTACTGATGCCATTTTAAAAATGTTAAATGACAATCAAAAAGTACTTGCTTATAATTTTCAAGGGAAAAGATACGATATAGGAAATAAAATCGGACTTTTAAAAGCAAATATAGAGTTTGGTCTTAGAAATGAAGAGACTAAAGATGAACTTATAAAGTATTTAAAAGAGGAGATTAAACTTTAACGGAGGTCTTTCTATGGCTAAAATTATCAAATTTAATGATGATGCAAGAAAAAAATTGGAAAATGGTGTCAATATTTTAGCTGATGCAGTTAAAATAACCTTAGGTCCTAGAGGTCGGAATGTTGTTTTAGAAAAAGCGTATGGTCCTCCTCTAATAACAAATGATGGTGTTTCAATCGCCAAAGAGATTGAGTTGGATGATCCTTTTGAGAATATGGGAGCTCAACTCATCAAAGAGGTTGCGACTAAATCTAATGATGTTGCTGGAGATGGAACAACTACTGCAACAATCTTGGCTCAGGCTATCGTTAAAGAGGGACTTAAAATGGTCTCTGCTGGATCAAACCCTATTTTTTTAAAAAAAGGGATTGAGAAAGCTACAAAAATGGCAGTTGAGTTGCTTTTAAAAAAATCAAAAAAAGTCCAATCCAATGCTGAAATTTCACAGGTTGCTTCAATATCTGCTGGTGATACAGAAATTGGTGAATTAATAGCTAAAGCTATGGAAAAAGTTGGCGAAAGTGGTGTTATTAGTGTGGAAGAAGCACGTGCTCTTGATACTACTTTAGAAGTAGTTGAGGGGATGGAGTTTGAAAAGGGATATCTTTCACCATATATGGTAACAAATTCCGAAAGAATGGAAGCTATACTTGAAAATCCTTATATCTTAATCACTGATAAAAAGATTTCAACTATGAAAGAACTCCTTCCTCTTTTAGAAAAAACAGTTCAAACTTCAAAGCCTCTTTTAATCATTGCTGAGGATTTAGATGGAGAAGCTCTAGCAACTCTCGTTTTAAATAAAATAAGAGGAACACTAAATGTTACTGGAGTTAAAGCTCCTGCATTTGGTGATAGAAGAAAAGCTATGCTGGAAGATATAGCTATTTTGACAGGTGGAGAAGTTATCTCTGAAGAGAAAGGAATGAGAATAGAGGACACTGATATTTCTCAATTAGGAAGAGCAAAAAAAATAAAAGTTACTAAAGATTCTACTGTAATTATAGATGGATTTAGCAACCCAGATATTTTGAACAGTAGAATTGCTCAAATAAAAAATCAAATATCTACAACCGATTCTGATTATGACAAAGAAAAATTACAAGAAAGACTTGCTAAACTTTCCGGTGGTGTAGCCGTTATCAAAGTTGGAGCTGCAACTGAAGTTGAAATGAAAGAAAAAAAATTACGAATAGAGGATGCTTTAAATGCTACAAGAGCTGCTATCGAAGAGGGTGTCGTTCCAGGCGGTGGTGTGGCATTGTATGAGATTGCTAACGAAATGACAAAGTTCACTCTAAATGGAGAAGAGGGAATTGGAGCTAATATTTTAAAAAATTCCCTTAGTTCACCTTTAAAGCAAATAGCTATCAATGCTGGATTAGACGGAGGAGTCATACTTGAAAAAATCAAAAATTTACCCGACGGTTTTGGATTGGATGCTGCAACTGAAGAATATGTAGACATGATTGGAAGTGGGATAATTGACCCTACAAAAGTCACTCGTTCAGCCTTGCAAAATGCGACATCTATCGCAGCTTTAATTTTAACAACAGAGGTTATTATTGCAAATAAAAAGGAACCTATTAGTGAAAATTTAAACTCTAATACGGGGGATATTATTTAAGGGGAGGAACTTGTAAAATGGATAAATTTACATTGGAAAACTACAATAATTGGTTAGTATCCGATTATATCGATTTAAAGGACAGAGAGGATTTGAAAAGTATCCAAGGAGATGAAAAAGAAATCGAGGATAGGTTTTATACAAACCTTTCATTTGGAACTGGCGGAATGAGGGGGGTTAGAGGAATCGGTATCAATAGAATTAATAAATACACTATCCGAAAAGCAACTCAAGGGCTTGCTAACTACATCCTAGAATCTACTGGTGAAAAAGGAAAAAAAATGGGGGTTGCTATAGCTTACGATTGTAGAATTGGTTCTGAAGAGTACGCATTAAATGCTGCTCTGGTTTTAGCTGGAAATGGAATTAAAGCATATCTTTTTAAATCTCTTAGATCAACGCCTGAGCTTTCATTTGCTGTAAGAGAGCTAAAGTGTGTCGCTGGTATAGTGGTAACAGCGTCCCACAATCCACAAGAGTATAACGGATATAAAGTTTACTGGAGTGATGGATGTCAAATTATTGAACCTCAAGCCAGTGGTGTTGTGGATAATGTCAATGCCATCAATTCTTTTGATAAAATTAAGTTACTAACTAAAGAACATGCTATTCAAGATGGACTTTTAGAATACATTTCTGAGGATATCGATACTGAGTTTATTAAAGCAGTTAAAAAACAAATTATTCACAATGAAATTCCTGGTAAAGAAAACTTTAAAATTGTCTATTCACCATTACATGGAACTGGTGGAAGACCAGTCAAAAGAGTTTTTGAAGAAACTGGATTTGAATCAGTCTATATAGTAGCTGAGCAAGAACAACCTGATGGAAATTTTCCAACTTGTTCATATGCCAATCCAGAAGATCCAGCAGTTTTTAAATTGAGTATAGAATTAGCAGACAAAGTTGGAGCGACACTATGTATGGCAAATGATCCTGACGCAGATAGAATAGGTGTAGCGGTAAAAAACGAAAAAGGAGAATGGATTTACCCAAATGGAAATCAGATTGGTCTTTTGCTAATGAACTATATTTTAGAAAATAAAAAAAGTATTTCTAAAAATTCAGCAGTTGTATCAACTGTAGTTTCAACTCCAATGTTAGATGTTGTTGCTAAAGAGAAAGGTATAAAAATTTTTAGAACTCTTACAGGATTCAAATTTATTGGGGAAAAAATAAGAGAGTTCGAAGAGGGAAAATATGATGCAACATTTTTAATGGGATTTGAAGAATCGTATGGCTACCTTGTGGGAACGCACGCAAGAGATAAAGACGCTGTTGTATCTACTCTATTAATAGCTGAAATGGCTGCCTATTACAATAGTATCGGTTCATCTATTCCAAAAGAATTAAAAAAATTATATGAAAAATTTGGTTATTATAAAGAAGGAATTATTGCTATTACTAAAAAAGGAAAAGACGGCGTAGAAGCTATTGCTAAAATAATGTCAGCTCTTAGAGCTAACGTTTCTGACTCCCTACTTGGAAAAAAAGTGGTATCCAAAAGAGATTTTAGCTTAGGATACGAAGGATTACCTAAATCTGATGTTATTCAATTTGTATTAGACGACAATACATATATTACAGCTAGACCTTCTGGAACAGAACCAAAAATAAAATATTACTTCTGTGTCGTTGGAAAAACAGAAGATGAAGCAAATGAAAAATTAATAAAAACTATGGAGGATTTTCAAGCTTTTATTGATTAAATCTTGGAGGTACTTATGCTAAGTGCAATGTATATACATATTCCTTTTTGTCTTAATAAGTGCAACTATTGCGATTTTTTATCTTTCAAATCCACAGATGAAGAGAGAAAAAAATACGTTGATGCAATTATTTGCGAAATCAATATGTATCCCAAGTTTCCACTTGAAACTGTTTATTTTGGGGGAGGCACTCCCTCTTTGCTTACTCCTGAGCAAATTAGTAGAATTTTAAATAATTTGAATATAAAATCTAGTGCTGAAATCACACTTGAAGTTAATCCAAAAACAGTTACACTTGAGAAACTAAAACTTTTTAAAAAGGCTGGAATAAATAGAATTAGTATTGGAATACAAAGCTTCAATGATGAGACACTAAAACTTTTGGGAAGACTTCATTCTTCAGCAGAGGGGGAAGAGGCCTTTCATCTAGCTAGAAAAGCTGGATTTGAGAATATCAGTTTAGACTTAATGTTTTCTCTTCCCAACCAAACTTTGGATGATTTAAAATCTGATTTAACTCATCTGTTCTCTCTAAAGCCTGAACATTTTTCCATATATTCTTTAATTTGGGAGGAGGGTACTGATTTTTTCGCTAAACTTGAAGCTGGAATCTATAAAGAAACTGATAATGATTTAGAAGCATCCATGTATGAATTAATCATTGATGAAGCTAAAAAAAATGGATACATTCACTATGAGATTTCAAATTTTTGTCTTCCTGAAAAAAGAGCTATCCATAACACTAAATACTGGAAAAACGAAGAGTACTTAGGAATCGGAATCGGAGCATCTGGATACTATCAAAATATCAGATACAAAAATATCTTAAAAATTCCTGAATATTATGCTAGAATATCTAATAATATTAAACCTATCTTAGAAGAAGAGTTTATTGACTCGAATGAAAAAGAGCTCTATGAATATATTCTTGGACTACGAATTATTCCAGATGGAATAGTTCCTAAAGGAAAATATATCGACCTCTGTGACAGCCTAGTTAATAGTGGATTCTTAATCAAAGATAACTCGCAGTATAACTTATCCAGAAAGGGTATTCTCATGGCTAATGATGTTTTTAGTAAATTTATTTAATTTAATTTAGGAGGAAATTGTGAGAATTTCAGAAAATATTAATGAAATCTTATTAGATATAAAAAAACTCTCCCCATATCCTGAAAAAGTTAATCTTGTAGCCGTCACTAAATATGTTGACACCGAAACTATAAAGGATGTACTTAAAGGTGGAGCTCATATTTTAGGAGAGAATAAAGTTCAAGTTTTAACAAAAAAATATGAAGAAATCTCGGATTACTCTATTGGTCATAAATGGCATTTTATTGGGAATCTTCAAAAAAATAAAGTTAAATACATTGCCCATTTTATTGATATGATTCATTCTATTAACAAACTTTCTTTAGCTGAAGAAATCGATAAAAGAGCTAAAGAACACAATAGAATTATTGAAGTTTTAATAGAAATAAATCTCTTCCAAGAAGACAGCAAAGAGGGATATGATTATCAAGATTTCTTAAATGATATTCCTGCACTTTTATCTCTTAAAAATATTAAAATTAAAGGTCTTATGACAATGGCGCCGTACACTGATAATGAGGATATTATTAGAAACGGATTTAAAAAATTAAGAGAATTAAAAGATGAATTAAATATTCTTTACTTTAACGATTCTTTAACTGAACTTTCAATGGGGATGAGTAATGATTATAAATTGGCTCTTGAAGAGGGAGCAACTCTTATAAGAGTAGGTAGTAAAATATTCGAGTAAACATGGAGGTATCAATGAAAATTACTAAATTCAAAAACGCTTTTAAAGATTTTACTGATAGTGTTGGGCTTACCTTTGATCCTAATGAAGAGAATTATGAGGAGTATCAAGATGAAAGTGAACTAGCTGCTTCACTTCCTAAATTTAGTTTAAATAATAATGGTAAGGAGGATGTTATTCCTGCTTTTACAAATTCTATTCCTAAAGCAGAGATTAAAACACCTGTTAACAACACTGTTCAAGAGGATTGTCAAACAATTTTTGTCAATCCAAAAAGTTTTGCAGAGTGTAAAAAAATTGCTGATTATATAAAAAACGATAAAGTGGTCACATTAAATCTAGAAAATGTAAATGGAAAAGATGCACAAAGAATTCTTGATTTCTTAAGTGGTGCAATCAATATAAAAGAAGCTAAATGGATTCCTATAAGCAGAAATGTATTTACTTCAGTTCCTAAAAATATCAACTTCCTTTATGATGGAAAAAATGATTTAAAACAAAATACTTTTTTAGATATTGACCACGAGTAATTGATTCATGGAGGTTAATTAATGAAAGCATTGGCGCTTTTTTCTGGAGGACTTGATAGTGCTCTAGCAATTAAAATTATAAAAGATCAAGGTATAGAAGTTATAGCTCTTAACTTTGTATCGCATTTTTTCGGCGGAAAAAATGAAAAAGCTGAAAATATGGCTAAACAACTAGGGGTTCAATTGGAGTATGTTAACTTCAGTAGTGTCCACACTGAAATCCTAAAAAATCCTGTTCATGGGCGTGGAAAAAATATGAATCCATGTATCGATTGCCATGCTTTAATGTTTAAAACAGCTGGTGATCTTATGGAAAAATATGGAGCTTCTTTTATTATATCTGGTGAGGTTCTAGGTCAAAGACCTATGTCACAAAACTATCAAGCGCTAGAAAAAGTTAAAGCTCTTTCTCCGGGGCTTGAAAATCTCATTGTTAGACCTTTATCTGCGAAACTTCTACCGGAAAGTGAACCTGAAAAATTAGGTTGGATCGATAGAAGTAAACTTTTAGATATTCAAGGAAGAAGCAGAAAAATTCAGATGGAACTGATGGAGAAATTTGGTATTGTAGATTATCCAACTCCCGGTGGTGGATGTCTTCTCACTGATCCAGCGTATTCAAAAAGACTTAGAATATTGGAGGAGGATGGTATATTAGAAGATAAAAACTCTAATTTATTCCATCTTCTAAAAGTAGGAAGATTTTTTAGATTTGGAGAGGGAAGATATTTGATTGTTGGAAGAGAGCAAGAGGATAATTTAAAAATAAACGAATTTAAAGATTTTGGATCTTTGTTTATCAGAGGAAAAGAGACTCCTGGACCACATATGGTTGGATTCGGAAACCTTGCACAAAATGAAATAGATTTTGCCTTAAATCTATTTTCGAGGTATTCTAAAGTAAAAGGAACTACTGGAATAACACTTTTACTAAATGGAGAAGAAACTTATATTCCTGCTGTCGATCTTGAAAAATTAAATGAAAAAATAAAAAAATACCAAATTACCATGTAATTCTAACAGGGGTGACTATTTTGAAAATAGATTTACTACACGAAGCTAACCGTTGCTTGAACTGCAAAAAACCACTTTGTAAAATACACTGCCCTATATCAACAGATATACCTAATATTATAAATTTATTTAAAGAGAACAAAATATCTGAAGCTGGAGAGATATTATTTAATAATAACCCACTATCTATATTTTGTTCTATTGTGTGTCCTCATGAAGAACAATGTAAAGGTCATTGCATCAAAGGAATTAAAGAAACTCCTGTTGAATTTCCTCTTATTGAAAAAGAGATTTCTACTGAATATCTTTCAAAACTGCCTTTAAATAAAAAAGAGAGTAAAAAGGTAGATGTGGCTATTATTGGTGGAGGTCCAGCTGGTATTACCTCTGCTATTCTTTTAGCAAAAGAGGGATTTAATGTCACTATATTTGAAGCCTTTTCAAAATTAGGTGGCGTTTTGAGATACGGTATTCCTGAATTTAGATTATCTAGAGACTTAATGGATACCTTTGAAAAATATCTTTTAAATTTAGGAGTAAAAATAAAATATAATACTTTAGTTGGTCCCACTCACACTATTCAAAACTTGAAAAATGATAATTTTAAATACATTATTATTACGACTGGTGTTTGGAACCCTAAACCTATGAATATAAAAGGTGAAACAAAAGGGGATGTTCATTATGCAATAAACTATCTTATTTCACCAGAATCATACAACCTTGGACCTAATGTTTTAGTCATTGGTGGTGGAAATGTAGCTATGGATGCTGCCAGAGTTGCAAAAAGATTAGGTAGCTCTGTCACAGTTATATATAGACGTGGAGAAGAGGATATGCCTGCTACTAAAGTTGAAATTGCTGAAGCCAAAGAGGATGGGGTTAATTTTAAATTTTACTATGCTCCGAAAGAAATTCTAGACGACTCTATGATTTTTTTGAGAACTGAATCTTATACTGATGAGGATGGAAGAAAAAAACTGATAACTTTAGAAGATAGTGATATTGCAATTCCTTACAGCTCTATCATTGTGGCTGTCAGCCAAGGTCCTAAGAAAAATGTTGTTTCTTCTGAAGATAGAATCAATCTTGAGAAATGGGGAACTATAATTGTCAATGATAATTTTGAAACAACTTTAGAAAATGTGTTTTCATGTGGTGATGTTGTAACTGGTCCTAAAACTGTTGTTGCAGCTGTCAATGATGCTAAAAAAGTTGTTTCTAATATTTTAAAGAAAGAAGCATTATAAGGTCAAAAAAACAAGAGTTTAATGGCTCTTGTTTTTTGTTATTTTATGGTTAAAATAAATTTAAAATAGGTAGTTTAAATATGGTATACTATGTATGAATAGACTTATCAAAGTTAGTCATTAGGAGGGAATTTTATGGCAGTAGTAGAAAAGGATAATTTCAAAGATAATCTTTGGAAAGCGTGTGATAAATTAAGAAATAATATGGATCCAGCAGAGTATAAATATGTGGTGCTAGGATTAGTATTTTTAAAATATATAAGTGATAGATTTGAAACTAAATACAATGAATTAGTTGAAAAGGGAGAAGGTTTCGAAGAGGAAAGAGATGAGTATACAGCAGAAAATATCTTCTGGGTTCCTAAAGAAGCTAGATGGGCAGAGATAGTTAAAAGTGCAAAAACTCCAGAGATTGGAATAAAAATTGATGAGGCTATGTATGCTATTGAAAAAGAGAATAAAACATTAAAGGATGTTCTATATAAAATATATTCAAATCCTCTTTTAGATAAAGGAAAACTAGGAGAGTTAATAGATATAGTTGGTGGAATTAACTTACAAGCTAAAACAGATAAAGGGCAAGATGTACTTGGTCAAGTTTATGAGTTTTTCTTAGGAAAGTTTGCTAACTCAGAGGGAAAAAATGGAGGACAATTCTACACTCCAGAGTCTATTGTTAAAACTATAGTTGAGTGTTTAGAGCCTACAAAGGGAAGAGTATATGATCCTGCTTGTGGAAGTGGAGGTATGTTTGTTCAATCTGAAAAGTTTATAGAAAATCATAGTGGAAGAATTGGAGATATATCTGTATTTGGACAAGAGAGTAATGGAACTACTTGGAAACTATGTAAGATGAACTTAGCTATTAGAGGAATAGAGGTTGATTTAGGAGAGGAACCAGCTGATACATTTACAAAAGACCAACACAAAGGTAAGAAGATGGATTATATCATGGCTAATCCACCGTTTAATATAAAAGATTACTGGCATGAATCTTTAGATGGAGATGCTAGATGGAAATATGGTACACCTCCAGAGGGAAATGCTAACTATGCTTGGCTACAACATATGGCACACCATTTATCGCCAAATGGAACCGCTGGAATAGTTCTAGCAAATGGATCGCTATCATCTAATACTTCAAATGAGGGAGAGATTAGAAAAAATATGATAGAGGATGATTTAGTAGATTGCGTTGTAGCTCTTCCTGATAAATTATTCTTAACTACTGGAATTCCAGCTTGTATATGGTTTTTAAATAGAAACAAAAGTAATCCTAAACATAGAGAAAGAAATGGAGAGATTCTATTTATAGATGCTAGAAAAATGGGTGCTCTTGTAGAAAGAAGTTTAAGAGAGTTATCACCTGAAGATATTCAAAAAATATCTGATACTTATCATATGTGGAGAGGTTCTAAAGAGGGTCAATATGAGGATATTCAAGGTTTCTGTAAGAGTGCAACATTAGAAGAGGTAAAAGGTCATGAATATATATTGACTCCAGGAAGATATGTAGGAATAGAAGAAGCAGAGGATGATGGAATCCCTTACGAGGAAAAGATGGCAGATCTAAGTGCAAAACTAGCTGAACAATTTGCAAAGAGTAGACACCTAGAAGATGAAATAAGAGCTAACCTAGCTAAGTTAGGATTTGATATATAGGATGAAAGAAATACTTAATATATCTGCTCAAATAGATTCTCTATCTAAAAATAAAAGTATAGGTTTTGAAAATGAAAAACAAAAAGAAGATATGAGGATATTTTTACAGAGAAATAATTATTTAAATGTTATTTCTCTAAAATATTTCTTTGCAAGCGGACAAAGAAGAGAAAATAATAGATTTATTCATACTTATTCATATAAAACAAAATTTAAAATATTGAAAAAAAAATATAATGAATTGTTAAAATTTGAAAATAAACTAAGAGATGCTGTACTTTCTTATGAAACAGAGTTAAAAGTACATTTAGATGAATATTTTAAAACGATTTTAAAAAATAAAGAAATTGGATTTAGAGAATATCTTCAAAAATTATACAGATATGATTATGAAAATAGAAGTTATGACAAATTAAAAAGTGATGATTATATTTTTAAAAAGTTTGACAAAGAGTGGAAGTCAAATATTACAAAGTTTTCTCATTCTGATTCAGACTGGAATAATTATTTTTATCTTCTTTTAAAAATACAAACATTTGGTATGATTAATGATATTTTATGTTTATCAGTCAAAACAGATGATGAAGAATATAAGACAATCTATGAACTTTTTAATACTTATCTAAGAAAAACTAGTAAATTTAAAATTGGAAATAGATTACGTGAATTAAAAACAATAGGAATCCTTAGAAATGCTCTTTGTCATAAAGAAAGTTTAATAATTTTTTTAGAGAAGGGATTTAGAGCAAGAGAGAAGAAAGACAATAAAAAAACAAATCCCAAAGGTTATAAGAGAGATTTTTTAAAGGAAAGAGCTGATAGTATCAATATTATTTATAAATATTTTAAAGAACTTAATGGGATTAGAAACAAAAATCTTCCAAAGGATTGCTGGATATTTAAGTATGCTGATTATCGTTTAAGAAACGGTAAAAGAATAAATTTTAAAAAATTAAAGATAAATTTATAAAAATGTAAAAAAAAAAGAGCCACACGTACGGCTGACAAAGAGCCTGTGTAAGCATCTGGTTTCGATACATTATACTATCATAAATTTACGATAAAAGTCAATAGTTTTAAAAAAAACTGTCAATAAAAATGAAAATGGAGTGTAAAATAGATGGAAATGAAAATCTACAAATTATCAGATTTGCTTGAAATAAAATATGGAAAAGATCACAAAGCATTAGCTGAAGGTAAAGTTCCATGTTTTGGAACAGGTGGATTAATGAGAAAAGTTGAGAAAGCTATCTATGATAAAGAAAGTATACTAATACCTAGAAAAGGGGCTTTAAGTAATTTATTTTATATAAATGAACCATTTTGGACGGTAGATACTTTATTTTGGTCGAAGATAAATAAAGAATTAGTATTTCCTAAATTTTTATATTACAAAATGAAAATTTTGGATTTAGCTACTTTAAATGAAGGCTCAGCAATTCCAAGTTTAACAACAAAAACTTTAAACCAGATAGAAATATCTATTCCTAATTTAGAAATCCAAGAAAAGATAGCCTCAATATTATCAGCTCTTGATGATAAAATAGAAGTCAATAATGAAATAAATAAAACTCTTGAAGAGATGGCACAAACTCTTTTCAAAAGATGGTTTATAGATTTTGATTTTCCAAATGAGAATGGAGAGCCATATAGAAGTAGTGGTGGAAAAATGGTAGATAGTGAACTTGGAGAGATTCCAGATGGATGGGAAGTAGCAACCTTAGAAACTAAAAAAGAATTTGGTGAGTTAATAATGGGTTTGTCTCCTAAGAGTGAGAGTTATAATGATTTACAACAAGGGTTGCCTTTATTAAATGGAGCAGCAGATTTTACAAAATTAAAATTATCTCCTAAAAAATATACCACTTCACCAACAAGAATAGCAAAAAAAGGTGATTATGTTTTTTGCATCAGAGCAACAATAGGGTTATTAAGTACGACAGATAAAGATTATGTAATTGGGCGTGGTGTAGCTACAATTAAAGATATTAAAGTTGAATATCGAGAGTATATTTATATGGTTTTGAATAATTCTTTTGAAAAATTAAAACAAAATGCAACAGGTAGTGTTATCCAAGGACTTTCTAAACCGGATATTAATAATATAAAAATATTGTTTCCAATATATTCAATTATGCAAGATTTTAATAGATATATGAGTAAAATTTTTGAAAAAATTGAAAATAATAAGAAAGAAATCCAATCATTAACAGAAATAAGAGATACTCTTCTTCCTAAACTTATGAGTGGAGAAGTTGAGGTATAATGAAATGTAGTTGTTGTGACGGAAAAATGATTAAAGTTTCTAACTTAGCTTTTGAAGAGATAGAGAATTTTTTAAATAATAATCCTATTTAAAAATGAGGTGAAAAAATTAAAATGACGCTAAAAGATATTCAATATGAAATCATAAAAGAATACGATACCCCAGTGGAAAAGAGAATAGAAAACTGGGAAGTTGGAATAGGGCTAAATGAGGTAGATGGATTAACTCCATCCTCTTATCTTATCCAACTTACAAAAGAATCTATAGAAGGAAAAAAGACCTTTGATGAAATAGAGATTGATCTAAAAAAGTACTATAGCAAACAGGATAAAAACTCTATCAATTATTCTGAAATGGAGTGTGACCTAGTCTCTACAAGAATTGCAAAACTTCTAGAAGATAGAGCTTTTGTTTTTAGTCCTATTCAACTGAAGAGTATTCATAGAAAACTTTTCTCTGAACTTCTACTGGATGAAAGAGATAATAGTATTGGAGAATACAGAAAATACAATATCTCTAAAAAAGAACCAGTTTTAAATGGTGATACTGTTATATATGGAGAGTACACCACAATAGATGAGTTTCTGAAATATGATTTTGAAAATGAAAGCAGTAAAAATTATTCTCAAATGAGTTTAGATAAGCAGGTTAAAAGTTTAGCTCGATTCACATCTGCAATATGGCAGATACACCCTTTTATAGAAGGAAACACTCGAACTATTGCAGTTTTCATTCAGAAATACCTTTTAAGTATGGGCTATCTTGTAAATAATGATCTTTTCAGAGAAAATTCAGTATATTTCAGAAATTCTTTGATAGCTTCAAATTACAGCAATATTCCAAAAAAAATATCTCCTGATTTTACATATTTAGAAGAGTTTTTTTTAAAGCTTTTATATAATAAAGAGATTGAATTAAAAGAGATAAAAATTTTAAAAATGAGGTGATAAAATGATAGTTAATAAAGAAAGTATTTTATCTGTTTTAAAAGGGTTGGATAAAGAAAAATATTCAATTTTAGAAATTGGATTATTTGGAAGTTATGCTAGGGAAGAAGAAACTGATAGTAGTGATATAGATATAATTGTAAAAATAGAATTTAAAAAAGGCATGTATAGAAATTTTTGTGCTTTGCAAGAGGAGTTAGAAAATACTTTTGGAAAAAAAGTAGACTTAGTTGAAAAAAGTGTTTTTGATTATAAGTTTAAAAACCCAGATGTAAAAGATTATAAAGGAAAGGTAAAAGAAGAAATATTAGGAAGTGTGATATATGTCTAAAGCAAGGAGTTAGAAATAAATTAATACATGAATATTGGGGAACTAGTATTCAAATGATTTATGAAATTTCTGTAGACGAAATGGATGAATTATTAGATTACATAAAACAAATAAGAGAGTTGGAAAAGAGTCAAATAAGTTAGTAGTGGGGGTAACGATGAATTTTACAGAGGATGAATTAGAAGCGGCCTATCTTGAAATATTAGAATCTTTGGGATGGGAATGTATTGATGGTAGAAAACTAGAAAGAGATGACTATCATTCAGTAGTATTAGAAGAGAATTTAAGAGAAGCAGTTTATAACATTAATAAAGATATGCCATCTTCTACTAAAGAGGAGGCTATTAGAAAAGTAATACTGCTTTCACACCCAAACTTGATTAGAAGTAATGAAGAGTTTCATAATATGCTAGTCAATGGTGTGGATGTAGGAGAGTATCAAGACAAAGATGGAAACAAACGTTCTGGTGGAAAAGTATATTTAATAGATTTTAAAAATATTAAAAAAAATGAGTTTCAAGCTATAAATCAATTTACAATAGTGGGAAAATCTAAACGTAGACCAGATATAATACTATTTATCAATGGACTCCCTCTTGTAGTTATAGAGTTAAAATCTCTAAGCAATGACAATGTAGGTATAAAAGAAGCATATACTCAAATTGAAAGATATAAATATGAGATTACAGATCTTTTTAAATACAACTCTTTTATCGTTATAAGTGATGGAGTTAATGCAAAAGCTGGAACTATATCATCAAATGAAGAGAGATTTATGAGCTTTAGAAGTATTGATGGAGTTACAATAGCCGATACAAACTCTTTAATGATGGAAGTTTTAACTCGTGGAATGCTATCTAAGGAAAGAGTATTAGAACTGACTCACGACTATATCCTGTTTCTTCAAAGCAAAAATGAAAAAATAAAGATATTAGCTCAGTATCACCAGTTCTTTGCTATAAAAAAAGCACTGGAAAAGACAGCAGATGCTCGTAGCAATGATGGAAAAATCGGTGTCGTTTGGCATACTCAAGGTAGTGGAAAATCTCTAACTATGACATTTTATACAGGACAACTTATGAAAAAGTTTAACAATCCAACAGTTATAGTTTTAACTGATAGAAATGACTTGGATAATCAACTTTTTGGAACTTTCTCAAAAGCTCAAAGCTATCTAATAGAGACACCAAAACAAGCAGACGATAAAGATAGATTAAAAGAGCTACTAAATGTAAGTAGTGGTGGAATAATATTCTCTACAATTCAGAAGTTTGCTCCTAAAACTGGAGAGATTGTAGAGGCTATTAGTACTAGAAATGACATATATATTATAGCTGATGAGGCTCATAGATCACAGTATGGATTAGATGCTAAAATGGGTGCAGATGGAAACAGTAAATACGGGTACGCTAAACATATTCGTGATGCACTTCCCAATGCAAATTATATTGGATTTACAGGAACTCCTATAGATTTTGATGATAAATCTACAACTGCTGTATTTGGTGACTACATAGATACTTATGATATGACAAGAGCTGTTGAAGATGGAGCTACTGTTAAAATCTATTATGAAAATAGATTTATAAAATTAGATATTCCATATCCTGTTTTATCTGAAATTGATGATGAATTTGAAGAGATTATGGAGGGTCAAGAGGCAACAGCTGTTGAACGTACTAAAAAAGATATTACAAAAATGGAAGCTATTATTGGTTCACAAAATAGAATAAGAACTTTGGCAGAGGATTTTATAGAACACTGGGAGATGAGAAGAAATAATACTTTTGGTAAATGTATGATAGTAGCTATGTCTCGTAAAATATGTGTAGATTTATACAATGAGATTGTAAGTTTAAGACCAGAGTGGCATAGTGAGGATAAGACTAAGGGAAAAATAAAAGTTGTTATGACAAGTGATATTAGTAAGGATCCTATGGAGTTTAAGCAACACTTTACTACAAAGCAGGAAAGAGAAGAGCTTGCTAATAGAATGAAAGATGATGGTGATGAGTTAGAGATTGTTATAGTTCGTGATATGTGGCTAACAGGGTTTGACGTTCCATCAATGCATACTATGTATATTGATAAACCTATGGTAGAGCATAACTTAATGCAAGCTATTGCAAGGGTAAATAGAGTATACAAAGATAAAATTGGTGGCTTAGTTGTAGACTATATTGGAATAGGAGATGCACTTAAAAAAGCATTAAGACAATATACACCAAATGATCAAAAGACAACTGGGATAGATACAGAAAAAGCGGTAGCTCTTATGGTTGAACACTATGAGATTGTAAAAGAGATATTCCATCACTTTGATTATTCGAAATATAAAAGTAGTAGTGCTTTAGAGCGTGCTAGAATTATTATAGAGGGTATGGATTACATCTTAGGTTTTGAAAATGATAACCCCGGAATTAAGAAAAGATTTATTGATAATGTTTTAGCACTGGCTAAGGCTCACTCTCTATGTATAACAACTCGTGATGGACAGGCTTTAAATGATGAGATAAGTTACTTTAAAGCTGTTAAAGCTAGTGTTATTAAGTTAGAAACTGAGGATAAAGATAATTCTAAGAAATTAACTCAGGTTCAGATAAATGAAAAAATAGCTTCACTTATGGCTAAGACGATTATATCTGAAGATGTTATAGATGTTTATTCGCAGTTAGGACTTGATAATCCAGATATATCTATTCTTTCAGATGAGTTTTTAAAAGAAGTTGAGAAGATAAAGTATAAAAACTTAGCTGTTGAGATGTTAAGAAAGCTAATAGAGGGTAAGATTAAATACTCTAGCAGAAAAAATCTAGTGGTAGCTGAAAAGTTTTCAGAAAGACTTCAAAAGGCTATGAGTTCTTATAGAAATAAGGCTTTAACAAGTTTAGAGATAATGGAAGAACTTATAAAGATGGCTAAGGAGTTTATGGAAACTCATAAAGAGGGTGACTCACTTGGTTTAACAGAAGATGAGGTAGCTTTTTATGACGCTTTAACTCGAGATGAAAAAGTAAAAGAGATGTTAGGTGATGATATACTGGTACAGATAACAAAAGAGCTGACAGAAACTATTAGAAAAAATATGACTATAGATTGGTATGATAAAGAGAGTGTACAAGCTAAGATGAGGACATCTATAAGAAGACTTCTTAAAAAGTTTGGTTATCCTCCAGAAGACACAAAGGATGCAACAGAACTTGTGTTAAAACAAGCTAAGGTAATGTGTGAAGAGAGTGTAATGTAGGAATAAAAGCCAGCGACTCACATCTTTAACCGCTCAATAGGAGAGTGTTTAACTCTTTGTGTAAACCTCAGTAATTTTTCTAGATTAATAGATTTAATATTTTTTACTTTTAATACTAATATTTTCTTTAGAATAATACGAATTTAACTCGGCGTCAGGGT